>CAZXIP010000123.1:0-6249 GCA_964640755.1 uncultured Smithella sp.
ATTACGTGGACAGTTCGCGCGAGGCGCTCACCGAAAGGCTGCGCGCCCGTTCAAAAAGATTCCGCGAGCTGGTTAAAACGCCGGAAGATCTGCAGCTCTATGCCGATGCAACCTTCGCCGCGGAAGATTTCGCAAAAAGATATGAAGTGATCTACTGCTGTGAATATCTTGGCTTTCTTGATGACGAAGAAAAAAGAGTAGGCTGCCTTGTTCATCCCATGCAGAACAGCGGTGTTGATATGCGGACGGTGTCATTTTACGGACAGGATGTCTGTGCCGGGCATTTGTGCCCCAGCCATCACTTTATTCCGCTTTCCCAGCAACTCATCCTGTTGAAAATTATTGATGACTGGTATCTTTACGGCCTGTGCCTGACAGACATCGATCTGGTGGTTGCATATTTTCGCCTGATTGCCGATCGGGTCGGACAGGAAATCAAGCCCGACGTGTTTGACAGGCAGGCGCTGAAGGATATTGCCCTGGAATATTTTGGCTGGAAGATAACATGGCCCTTCCGTTCACCTTCAGCCAACCGGCTGGGCAAATACTATTTTGACGGATCGCAGTACATGATCAGTCATATTGATTATGAAAAGTTTGGAAAGGAGCTTTCACCGCTCAATTCCATATTTCTCAGCCTGTCATCGGAATTTCAAAACGGGGATGAACTTGAAGCCGCAGAAAAAATGGTCTGGAATAATATTGAGGCCTTCGTGTCAAGGTATCAGGACATTTTTTGATTTTTATTGACAGGAAGAAGGAAACTTAGGTAGTAATATAAATTAATTAAATGATTGCAGGGAGCAATCCGATATGACCAGTCTATCAAAGGAAATGCTTATCCCCAGCTCTGAAATATCGAGGCGTGTTCAGGAGCTGGCCGATCAGATTTCCCGTGATTGTGCCGGGGAAGAAATCCTGGCGATCGGTGTTCTTAAAGGTGCTTTTATTTTTATGTCGGATCTGGTAAGAGCGATGGCCGTTCCCTGCCAAACCGATTTTATCCGTGCGGCGAGCTATGGGGCCGGGTCTGAAAGTTCGGGCAATGTCGTGATCACCAAGGATGTTGAATTGCCTGTAGAAGGAAGGAATATTCTGATTATTGAAGATATTGTGGATACAGGTTTAACCTTGAAGCACATCGTTGATCATATAAAGCAAAGAAATCCGAAATCCATCAGAGTCTGTGCGTTCCTGGACAAGCGGAAAAGAAGAAAAGTCCCGTTTGAAGCTGATTATGTCGGTTTCAGCATGGACGACGGGTTTGTTGTTGGTTACGGGCTGGATTTCAATGAACAGTATCGCTTTTTACCTGATGTTTATGTGATTCGGACAGATGTTGATTAGATAAAAAGAGGGAAACCCATGATTATACAGTGCAGGCAGTGCCGTACAAAATTCCGTTTTGAAGATTTGAATATGGAAGGCGACGGTTTATGGATGCGCTGCAGCCGATGCCATCATGTTTTCTTTCAGGAAAACCCGTTAAAATCGCATCCGTCAGCGACCGCCACTCAGGTTTTGCCCGTCTTAACAAAAGAAGCGGAGCGCGAAAAGACACCCACCTTCATAAAAGAAGTCGAACCGGAAAAACCATCCGTCTTCACAAAAGAGATCGAGCCTGAAAAAACAGAATCCCGATTGGCATTTGAACCGGCCGTTCCCCAAACTGCCCCCCCGACCGCCGAAAAAATTCCCGATGAAGATGTCGAGAGCGTTATTCACGACCACGATGAAGTGTCTCCTGAATCCCTTGAAAGAGAAGAAGTAACAACAGGGCCCGAGACAACAGACCAGGAAGATATAGAGCTTGCTGATATCACGTTTTCCCGGGGGACCGAAGAACCGGATGATACGGGTGAAACTGCCGATATTCCCGAAGAACTACCGTTGCCCCCGGTTCGTAAGAAGAGCAGGCGATGGAAGGCAGCGCTCTGGACGGTTCTGGTTGTTTTTGTGATTCCGGCCATCATCTCTTTCGTGATCTTCCCGAAGCTCGGAGAACGTTACATGAAACTGGGGGAGCACGGAGCAAAGCAATTTCTCAATCTGTTTGGCGGTTCAAAGCCTTCAGATGGTCAGTACGTGGCAGGGTTTGTCAAGGTTCAGGACTTTCGGCAGCGGTTCGTGCATAATGATACCTTGGGTAGAAGAATCCGGATTGTGGAAGGAACCGTCTTGAATCAGTCTGATTTTTCCATTGCCCGCATCATGGTCAAAGTCGAGCTGCTCGATTCCGATTCAGATGTTTTAAACGAGCGTGTGAGTTATGCGGGGAATGTTTTGACAGACCAGGAACTCTCTACTCTTTCAGAAGAAGAAATAATGAAAAGGCTGTCCATGCCGGAAGGACGAAACAATCTCAATGAAAAGGTTATTCCCAACGGACAAATTCCTTTCATGATTGTCTTTACCAAGGATCCGCCGGGCACCTTTAAAACAAGTGTCATCGTTTCAGGGGCGGAACGGCTGCTTTAGCTCATCACCTGTAGGTGACACGTGGCTCGTAGTTCGTAGTTCATACGGTACCCAGTCGTTCTCTGCCGGGTGATTTGATTTTGAGCTGGAAAAATAAAGGTAAAATCATTTGAGATACGAAGGAAATATTTTCCGGCCCTTCAGCGAGGCCAATAGCTATTTGCTGCAATGCACCATCGGCTGCTCCCATAATCAGTGCACATTTTGCGGCATGTATAAAGGCGAGAAATATCGCGTGCGTGACATTGCCGAGATACTGGAAGATATCTGCATGGCGAAAGATCATTATGGCGATGTGGAAAAAGTGTTCCTTTGCGACGGCGATGCGATTGCCATGGAGACGGACACCCTGCTTGCCATCATCAACAGGCTTTATGAAGCGTTCCCGTCTTTGCGCCACGTCGGGAGTTATGTGGGGCCTCAGAGCACGCTTTCCAAAACACCCGCCGAATTGCGGGCCCTGAGAACGGCAGGCCTGACGAAAGCCTATATCGGGGTGGAGACCGGTGACGACGCACTGCTGAAGAAAATCAAAAAAGGCGTGGGATACGATGAAATGCTTCGGGCCGGGCGCCTTCTGGTGGAAGCGGATATCAATTTGTCGGTCATGGTTCTTCTGGGACTGGCGGGTCCGGGAGAGGCCTCGGTTCGACACGCGCTTGCCACGGCCAAAATCTGCAATGAGATACAGCCCCGTTACCTGGCCGCCCTGACCGTCACGCCTGTGCCGGGAACCATTCTGCACCGTCAGGTTCAGAATGGTGAATTTCAGCTGCTCGATCCCTTTGAAACCCTGGCCGAAATGAAGCAGATTTTTGAAAATATTACGATGGACGGTCTGAAATTTGTCGGCACTCACGCCTCCAACTACCTGCCGGTCACCGGTACGCTTCAAAAAGACAAGCAAAAAATGATTGCGCAGGTGGACAAGGTTCTGAATGCCCGCGATGAGAGACTGCTTCGCCCCGATTACCAGCGCGGCCTTTAATCCCTCTATTGCGATACGAGTGTTAATTCTTCTTAGCCTTTTTCAAGGTGGTTGATTCAGGCATTATCCTGTAAATCACAATATGTAAAAGAAGCCATCCGTCAGTGGCGCATGGGATGCGCCACTGACGGATGGTGATTAGATGCAAATATGATTGCTAAGGCTCCGGAATCGGATGAGGAGGATAGGGTTCAGGTGGGGGTATAGGTTGAGGCATAGGCATGGGTATAGGTTTGGGGGGTTCTTTAAATACAGGCGGCACATAGGGTTTAGTTTGCCCGGGAGAAGGTTCGAACTTGTCCAGCGAAGGATTGAGCCGATCAAGTTTATTCGCTTGATCATTTAAGTTGTTGATTCCGTTTCCCGGTTCCGTCTGAAATACCGGCGAAGAAGGATCCGTTTCCTGTTTCAAAGCATTAAGTTCTCCCGGTGAAAAAGATCTGACCTGGGGAGGCTGGTTTACACCGGAAACAAGCATGGCCTGACCGGCTGTAATTGTCTGAATGTTTTGCGGGAGGTTCAAGTTATATCCATAACCTTCTCCTTCCTGGAACGCCGCCACAGAAACGCCGTTAACGTGAGAATTATAAAAGATGGTTCCCCGTACACCGCAAACGGAGGTAGGTGTATGAACCTCATAGCGTCCGCCGGTGCTGCCGACTGTTTTAACCGTGTTTTGAATTTTCCCCCTGAGCAGACTTAAGACACTGATGTTTTTTTCTTTTCCGGACATATAGTCGCTGATTTTCAGTCTTGTGTTTTCCGCCAGTCGCAGGATGTTGCCGTTTTGGAAAGAGACTTCCGCTTTTGATTTGCTTTTGGTGCGAATGATATCTCCACTGCTAACCGTATCTTCGACCGCCAGTTTCCTGGCCTGCGCAGCACCGGCAGGTGTAATATCCACATGACCGGTAATGCCGGTAATTTTACCGATTGGGGCCGCCCAGGCCATCATCGTAAAAAGCAGAACAGCAACGGTTACGCTGGTTATGATAGAAAGTTTTTTCATGAATTGATCCTCCTTGTTACTTGCACGGTGTTTACTGCCACATTAAAATTTAAATTCAATGCCCGCTGTGTAGATATTGTCATTGTATTCGTAAACGGGTATGTTGGAATCCGCTTTGACATATTTGTACTGCAGGACAATTCCCATGTTTTTCATAATTTCCCAGTTTAAATCAATAGACGCATTATATATATGGTCTGTTCTTTTAATTCTGTTCATCTCCGCCCAGCTTATGTTATAGGCAGGCTGCTCATAGGTGTAACCCTGATTGGCATAGCTGCCGGTGGCTTGAAGATAGATATAACCGAATTTTTGAGGAATGTAATCGGGCAGCAAAGGCACATTTATGTTCCCCGACAAGCGGTGTGTCTGGCTGTCCCAATAGACTCCGTCCGCCAGGTCCCGGCTGTAATCGTAGCGCAACGTCAAAAATCCTTTGTCCCAGTAAAACCAGGTCCAGCTGATATAGGCACGTGGTCCAATGGCGTCACGGTTGTGAGTGTATTCCGGAAGTCGTTTTTGATTATAGAATTCTTTCTTGTCAAATCCCAGAAACAATTCCAGAATGTTGTTTTGTGTTGCCAGGATCCTAACAACCGGACCCACCGTTCCATATTCCAGGTATCTTTTCAGGTTTGCCTGTTCATCCGGGATCAGATCGGGATCGCTCCTGAGCAGGTAGCTGGTATAGCTGGCCAAAAAGCTTACGGAAAACCTGCCGAAATTATAGCCGGGTAAAACGGTGACGGTGTTAGCCATTGAGTCCTGGGAGTGAACATGATTTTGATTGTAGGTGGAGTTGAAAGCATACATGGCGGAAAAGAGCCATGGGCTTTTCAGGCGAGGCACAAATTCCACGCGTAATGAAGGTTTTAAAAAACCACTTTCGGGATTTTGTATTCCCAAAGTGTAAATTTCATTGCTGGGTTTGGAAACTAAATTTGAATCATAGCCTCCGTAAAGCCCCAGCGTGATGCGAAGCGGTCTTGACGAAAATCGATTTTTTTCTATGATTTCCTGATAGCGCCGGGAGTTGGTTGCCAGATCGGAGGTGGGGTCATAGGCGACGGTTGCTTTGAATCGTTCATTTGCTTTGTCCATCTGACGTTCATTGTAATGGCATAACCCGATCTCATAGTCGGCGGATTGCGCCAGCTTCGAATTCAGTTCTTTAGCCTTTTCCAGCGGCGCAATTGCGTCGTTGCACTGGTTTTTTTTGGCTAAAACCATGCCTTTCCAGTAAGAGGTGTTGGCCGGGTCAATATTTTCGCTTTCTGCTTTACTGATCCACTTTTGAGCGTCGTCAAATCTGTTTAACTGGTAAAGGACACTTAGGTATTCGGATACGGCTTCCTTGACGGGTGGAGAAAGCGTCGTGGCGTCTTCAAGATGTTTCAGCGCCTTATCGTATTCAGTCGTCTGCTTATAGGCCATGCCCAGGTAGTAGGCGACAGCTGACGATTTCGGATTGATGGCTCTTGCTTTTTCCAGAACAACTATTGCTTCATCATAGTTTTCAACGGAATATTGTTTGATCCCCTGTTCCAGATAATCACTTTTTGGCTGACTGTATGCGGTCGATACCGAAAACAGAAATAAAAAACACAGCACAATAAATATCGATTTTTTCTGCATGAAATATCTCCCTTCTTTGATGCCCGCAATTCAGGACGAATTTGTATTACATTATACACGAATCAAGGGGTTTTTCTATTGATAAAGAATGAAAAATAATTTTTTGTGTGATGAACAGAAAAAGTTTTTTATTTTAAAT
>CAZXIP010000124.1:0-5291 GCA_964640755.1 uncultured Smithella sp.
TCACATTGGGCCTGGGTGGCGGAACTGGTAGACGCAAGGGACTTAAAATCCCTCGATCCTTGTGATTGTGAGAGTTCAATTCTCTCCCCAGGTACCAGTTTTTAAAGGGTTTTAAGGCTTGTAACGGTTTGCAAGCCTTTTCTTATTGTGTTTGAAATTCCCACTATGTTCCCACTTTCAAAAATAAATAATAATCATAGGATAATTCCAGGGCCAGCAGGACGGCGTTCGCGTCTGTATCCGTGATAGGTTAGTAATTCCAGCCCTACCGGCCGCCCAGGATCAGCATGGTGAGGCGATCTGGGCGGCCGCCAGGTTAAACGATCAGCTCCGTGTCCTTATGTTTCTATGGCCCCGGTTTTTCGTGTTTCTAAGTTCAGCATCCTTTTATCCATATCTACCGCTTTACAATAAGCCTTTTCAGCTTCCGCCTCGCTCATTCCATATTGGATATGTTTTTCAATAAAACGCTTGTGCAAGTCAATTGTCCACGAATGATGAAAGATAACATATTTTTTTGGAATTTTATCTTGAATAATAATTCTATGATATGACGCAACAAATTCCGCAACTCTATCCCTTATAACTTTTCCTGTAATTCCTCTTGAATCAATCATGAAAAGCGCAACTTTATTCAAAAAGCATTGATTAACTGCTATTTCCTCAGCAACTTTTTGATCGGTGAATACAAAAATATGTCCTTCCTCATTTGCTTTAAGCCCATTCTTTTGGATTATATCTATGTTTTCAATGGCCGTTACGTGATAATAAAATTTACATTTCCTTAGTGATTTTTCCTTGTTTATATCATACGTCAATGGTGAGCATTCACAATCCCGTGTATTCTGGCTGCCGCATACAGGACAATTCCCGACCATCATGCTATTGATAAATTCATCTTTTTTGCTTTTCTTGTCGATGTTTCCCATAATCAAATATCCTCCTAATTATATTGTTGCGCTTGAAATTCTCATGCTGACTTCTTCGATTTCTTCGATATTCCTTAAAGATGATTCGGCTTTTTCAGTCAGCATTTCCGCGATCGACAAGATCGGTGTGCTGAATTCATCGCGTTTTCCGATCTCATCAGCATCGATCATTTCTTGATATTTAACGACAAGCAAATCTGCGAGGCTGTGCATATGCCAGAGCCTAGTTTTAATGTCTTCCACTTTTCCAAATACCTTGGTAAAGTCTTCCTTCGATAAAATTTCGTCCATAATAAATACCTCCTTTTTAAAGGTTAAATTAAATATATCAATATATCAATATTAAATTGTTGTCAATAAATATTATCTTGATTTCTTGATATATATGTTTTATTAATATCAACATGGAAAAGAAAATGTTCACAACACAAATAAATAATGAATTGTTAAAAGAATTTAAGAAGCGTGCCATTGATCTTGAGAGGCCGATAAATGATCTTCTTGAAGAGGCCATGTCTGACTTTCTGAAGAAAACCGATAAGCAAATCCGAAAATAGAAATAAAATCCGTTCGCGTTAATAACGGCTTCTCAGGATCGCCCTGGTTAAACGATCTCAACCGGGTGTTGATGGTTGCATGGTCCCTGTTCTTGCGTTCCCTGGTGGTTACGGCTCCGGCACCAGGAGAAACATCTTGACTTCACCCGGCAGATCAGTTTCCATGACGGCCGCGTTGTATTCGTTCCGATCATGGAAAGTTCGCTGGATCCGCCCGGCCATATCATCGATGCACAAGACAGGATCAAGCGATCCTCTTTCTTGAAGTTCATTCAACACGCTCATGGCATTTTGCGCAGCTTCTTTTGACCAGAACTTTACATCCAAGCAATAGCATCCTTTTCTTTGGTAATCTTCTCAACTGACTCCCAGCAAGAATTCTGCTGCCGTTGCATTGGCGCGGATCTGGATCTTTTTCAGGATCTCCCAAAGGATGTTTTCCAGGTGCGGCTCCAGCCCGGATGCCGTGACCGTAATGGCCATGCCCTTGCCTTCCTCAGCCGCTTCAAGTTTCAGCTTATTCAAGGCAATCTGCTGTTCGGTCAGTTCCTTCTGCAGATCAAATTCTTGCTGCCGCAGCTTGCTTTCAAGTTCGATCTGATCCTCAATCAAGTTGCGGTTCCATCCGGATGATTCATTCAACTCACCGAACAGATCAGAAAGCAGATCGCCGGTGCTCTTGATTCCTGTATCAACGGACTCAAACATTGTTTGAATTTTTTTGGTGCCGGCCTCGACCTGGGCGATGTCAAGTTTGGCTTTCCATTGAATCGCCTCTTTGATGATATCGGAATCTTTTTTGACTGTCTCGGTATCCAGTTTGACATCGACTTTCTTGCTGTCCGGCACTGCCGTTTTGACTGCCGTCTGGATCGCTGTCCGGCTGCCCCCGTCTTCGATGTAGCCGACGGTGATCATTTTTGTCTTGTCGAATGTCGTTTCTGTTTTTTCATCGACTTTGACGACTTCCTTGCCGATGTCGATGATAGCCTGCTTGATCTTGTCCGCGCCCTCAAAGGACCAGGTTGTTGTTTTCGCCCCAGGTAAATTATTTACCTCTTCCCCCGCTTCCTTGACTTTTTCTTTTGTGGTCGTGGCTCCCGTGCCCAGCTTCTTAAAGCCCTCGATCATCTGATCCAGTCCAGCGCTTGCATCTGCCCCGTTTTCCTTCAAATTTGCTGCAATTTTTACAGCAGAATCATTAACAACCGAAACCATGTTTTTAAAAGAATCACTGAATTTGCCCAGCAGGCCAAGGCTTAACATGTTGATGAATTCAAGGAATGCGGTTTCCAACATTACAAAGGCCAACTGGATTTGATTCGCTAATTGCTCGACGCGATTAAAGATCAGTTTTGTCCCTCCGGCAATAACATCAAAAGCACCTGACAGACTCAATCCGTATTTATCAACTGCCTCCGCAATAGCAACAAAGGCCCCTCCGGTGGTTGTAATAAGTTTCCCCAGGACAGCCATTCTTCCGGCCATTTTTTGCGATTCTGCGTCTGATTCTGACATGCCAAGAAGGAAATCCGCGATCGCTGTTGCAAACGGTTTAAATCCCTCAACCATGCCCGTGGTTACATTAACCAGGCCGGAAAATCCATTGATCAACTTCTGTATGAATTCATGTAGATCTTCGACATTCGTCAGATCCATTCCGCCCAGGTAGGATGAAAACGCGGCACCAAAGTCCTTGATGGCAGAAGTCAACTTACTGAAATCCAATCCCTTCAAGGCTTCCGGCAATGCTGTGGCAATTCCGCCCAGCCAGGTGGACAGCTCCGTGCCCATGTCCTTGATGACGGCAAACAGCGGATCAAATACCCCGGCATCCACGCCGACGGTGATCCCCTTCAGCAGACTGCCGAATGATGTGGCAATTCCCGCGGCAATCGGCTCCAGTTCCGTCCCGACAGAGATCAGCATTACCTTTGCCGTGTTGACAACCATCTGCGTCTGGTTTTCAAACGTGGCAGCCATCTTTTTATAAGCTTCCTCAGCGGATCCGGTAGAAGAATTGATCTTCGTCATCGCTTCATTGAAAAACGCCATGCCGTCGCCGGTGATCTGCATGGCGCCGTTGAGCGCCCGGACTTCGCTGAATAGCGTTGCCATCTTGTCGGCGCTGCCGCCCGTTGCCGTCATAATCTTGGACAGCATACCGCTCAGGCCGTCGGCCTTTAACGCCGATGCGCTGAAGGTCAATCCGAGTGCGCTGGCTGCCTTTTCCGCTTCCGCAGACGGCGAAACGATGGCCGTGATCACTCCCTTGACAGCGGTAATGGCCTCGGACGTTTCCATGCCCTTGGCCGTCAATGTGGATATTGCCCCGGACAGCTCCTCAAAGCTGACGCCGAAATTAGCAGCAATACCGACCACGTTGCCCATGCTGGTGCCCAGTTCGTCGATGGTCTGCTTGCCGATCAAGGTGGATGTAAAAAAGACATCGTTAAGTTTTGAAACATCGCTGATCTTAAAACCATAGGCATTCATGGTGCCGGTCAGCAGATCGACGGTCGTGTTCAGGTCGGCCTTGTTGGCGACGGCCAGCTTTTCAGCACTGGACATGAACTCAATCGCATCGCCGTATTTGATGCCGGCCTGGGCGGCCGTGTAAATGGCGGCATTGATGTCCGCGATGGACTTTGTTGATGTCGTGGAATACTCCAGGACGTTCGTCCGGAAGTCAGCCAGGTCCTGCCCGGTTGCGTCAATCGATGTGGATATCAGGCCGAACCCGCTGTTAAACTCTGCCGACTGCTTAATGGCTGACGCCATCCCTCCGACAACCAGGGCGGCGATGGCTGCATCGACCTTCAGGACGGCATCAGCCGCTTTGGCCAGCGGAGCTGCAATTTTGTTGGTAATATCATTCAGGGAACTAAATTTACCTGAAACATCGCCCAGGGTGCTGGTCAGCCCGGTATCACTGCCCTCAAAAATGATTTTTACAATTTTTGTAAGATCAGACATTAGTGGCTCCTTTTATTGAATTTCTTTTGATACAACCGGCGAATTTAAAACAAAAATTTTCTGCTTCAAATCTGCATGAAGCTTACTTTGCTTTTCAATCAATATCCCGACACGTTGCACAATCAATTCATGCTCTTTTGTTAAGGCTATCATTTCGGTTTTCTTCTGATCGATTTCCGTATCTAACGCCATCAAGTCATCCCATTTTTTTTGCCATCGTACTTGCTCAAGTGCCAGGACGTCTCGTTCCTGGATGATTAACTGTAACTGATCTGTTAAATTATTCATGTCTGGTCCCTCTGTTTTGATTCGGAAAAAGCTCATCAACTTGGCCGGACTTTAACCGCCGCTCAAAATCTGCATACAAACCCGGATGCGCTTCCTTGATCGCGCGGAATGCGTCATGTTGCGGCTTTCCGGCTTTTACCATATCAAAGACCTGCCTTTCAAAGTTGGCGTTCTTGATCGGTTTGATCCAATCTTTTTTTGCGGCCCGCCGAACAACCTCATCGAAAGCCATGATGCCGTCAACCAGGCCCACATCGACGGCTGCCTGGCCGACGTAAATCTTGCCGTCTGCCATTTCAATGGTTCGTGGAATTGACGTTCCACGCATTTCCGCAATGCTTTCGATCATAACGGCATAAATATTATCAACGCGTTCCTGTAAATACTCTTGACCTTCATCTGACAGCGGCCGGTGAGCGGATGCAATTCGCTTGTATCGCCCGGCTGAAATTTCTGTGAATTTTTCACCCCTCATTTCATCCTGTTTAGAGACATCAACGTGCGTTGCCACAACTCCGATTGACCCGATTTCGACCGTCGG
>CAZXIP010000124.1:5301-6249 GCA_964640755.1 uncultured Smithella sp.
GACCTGATCTGCTGCTGACCCGATCCAGTATGCCGCCGACAACATGGCACCATCAGCAATAGTGACAATAGGTTTCGTCCCGCGTGCCTGCATGATCTGTGAAGCAAGTTCATGTGTACCATCGACGGTACCGCCAGGAGAATCAATGGCCAGAATAATGGCATTGACGCCGGAATCATCTATGGCCGCCTGGAATGCCTGACCGACATCACGCATCGACGTGCCGCCGAACAGATACGAAAACAACGATTTGTTTTTGGTCAGAACGCCATTGATGGAAATCACTGCTGTCTTGTTTGCTACATCGTAGCTAAAAGGCTGATCATCGGTTTTTCGATCTGCAGCGGCCAGATCCGTGTTCAAGCGTGCAATCTGTATCAATTGCCGCAGCCTGTCCGCTGGAATCGCCATTGGTTCGTTCAAAAAGTTTTTAGTCATGTTTATTACCCTCCATAAGTTTAGTTTTTTCGGCGGACCGGACGAGTCCCTCCGTCAAGAAGAGACTCGACCGGCAGTTGTAGCCAGGGGTTACCGGTAAAGGAGTGCCGGGCCTGGCGCCCGCCTATTTGTCAGCCTAGTGAACGTAGAAAATCCAGGCGAACTTTCTCATCTGTAATTCAAAGTTAAATCTATCGGACGCTCATCATCGAAACGCTTGTGAAAAACATTTGCCCAACCTGGCTTATCTTCGCGTACATGAGCGACTCTTCCAATACAGGCTGCACCGGATCGATTGTCCAAATGAAAAAGATCAGGGCCGCTGCAAAAAACTTTTTCTCCCCGATGTTTCTCCGTCACTCCTTCAATAGGCAGCTCAACTACGCCGCGAACGCGGACACCTCCTTCATCGGCATTCTGCGCATTCAAAAAGCCGACAAATCGCAGTCCGCGACCAGGCCAGAAGTGAACCAGCTTGTGATTCTCATCAAGCGAAACTGCGGAACCTTT
>CAZXIP010000125.1:0-6243 GCA_964640755.1 uncultured Smithella sp.
GCGACCGTTACCCGAAACTTCGCCGTGAAATGTTTACACCGGCCGGAGAGCTTAAGGAATTCATCAACATTTTTATCAACGGCCGCAATATTGCCTTTCTCAACGACATGGCCACACCTTTGTCCGACGGCGACATCATTGCTTTATTCCCCCCGGTGGCCGGAGGATAACAACACAAGCATCCGCGTCTCCTTTTGTGGAGATAACTTTTCCCAATATTTGATGCAATCTTTAATTATTAGGATCCGGCATTGATAATTTACTCACTAGCCAACTGCCCTAACCTGATCTGTCTAACCAAAGGGGCGCAGGCTATATCTTTTTTTATCATAGTCTTTTTAATTCATGCACATAAAGTCAGATATCGGCTTACGCAGTGACCTTCTTCCCAGCTTTTTGTGGCAATCCGAAAGCAAGTATCAGTGCAGATAAAAACGAGAGGCTTGCCCCGAACGCGAATGGAACAACCGAGCCGAAAGCGTTCCAGAGACTTCCGGCTATCACACTTGCAGGGAGGAGAGCAATTCCTACAATTGTTGAATGAAGACCCAGCATGGTTCCTTTCAGCTCTTTTGGTGCGATTTCTGACACAAAGGCACGTTCGACACCAGACGTCATTGCGGTGAATATTCCATATAAAGCAAATGCTGCGATTATAATTGTCTTGTTCGGGGCCCAGGCAAAACCGGCATAGACGAGCGTGAAAGTCAGGTAACCGGCAACCAGTAAACGTTTTCGCCCGATGCGGTCGGATCTCTTACCGAATGGTACGGCAAACAGAGACGACACCACATTATATACGAAATATAGAAGCACTATAGATGCAGGATCGAAGCCCACATTCCCCGCCTTGAGGAGTAGGAATGTATTCGATGAATTTCCGAGTGTAAATAAGAATATAACTATAAGATAAATTTTTAGACGCTTATCAAGATTCTTGAGCCCGTGGGAAATATGAAGCGGTTCCGTGGATTCACATGATTCCCCTGTTTCCCTGATAAAGATAAACATTACAAGTGAAGCAATTGCCGGAATGCACGAAAGCAGGAAAAGTTGTTTATATACATAATCCCCCTTCCATGTCATCATAATAACAAAAGCTATTAGTATTCCGGCAGCAGAGCCGGCCATATCCAGTGCTTTATGAATACCGAACGAATGTCCAAGTTTATCTGGGTCACAGCTTTCACTCACGAGTAGGTCGCGGGGTGCAGTCCGTATGCCTTTACCAAAACGGTCTATCATCCGCGCTGCAAGGATTCCATGCCAGGAACTGGCAATGACAAGAGCAAGCTTGTATACTAGACCGGCTGCGTAACCGAGAAATGCAATGGGCTTTTTCTTCCGATACTTGTCCGAAATATAACCACTGAATACCTTCAGTATGCTCGCAAGACTTTCCGCGATTCCTTCGATCACACCGACAAGGGCGGGCGTTGCACCGAACACCGTCGTCAGATATAGAGGGATCAATGGATAAACCATCTCCGTACTTAAATCCGCAAAAAAACTAACGAGACCGATTAAAATTACATTATTTTTCATGTTGCCGAAGGGTCCATTCAACAATTTATATACGGATTTCGCTTTTCCCGGTAACCTGATAACCAGAAGGTCACACGAGGTCACGAGTGAGTTGAATATCATAATAGCATTATTGATGTTTGTTAAAAAGAGGAAAACACATAGTGTCATTGATTGCTAACTGAAGTCTAGCATCCAAATCGAACTGGAAGTTGTATTGATTGAGGAAGCTATCTGTAAAGCGTTGAAGGCACCTACGAACAAATGTTCTGGAACACCATTGCTGTCTGCTAATTACGGTTTGAAATGCACAGAAAGGCAGAGCCATCTGACACTGCCTTTCTGCAACTTAACCCTTTATATTTTTTCTTTACTTCTTAATCTTTCTCCGCACTCCTTCCAGCCCCATCAGACCAAGGCCAAGAAGGAGCAACGCGGCTGGTTCGGGACGATGGTGCGTTGAAGGGCAATCATTGAAGCTGACATTAACTAAAATACAGCTCACGACTGAACATGCATGCAAGCAACAATCCCAAAAATAATCCTGCCGAATTCAACTTTTCAGGCGCCGCATCAAATCCCGCATGAATGCCTCCCGTTCCTTAAAAAACTTACGAAGTTCCTTGTTGTCTGTATGCACGGATTCGTTTTCCAGTTCCGGAAGGTATCTCTCAAGGATCTCCAAAACCTTAGATTCCTCTTCAGGCGTCAAATTCAGTTTCGACATAAAAAATCTCCTTTCTCATTATTTGGCCGATAATATTATTTATTCAAATGGCAGCGTTTTGTTTTCCGCTACCCTTACCAAAGAAGAATAAACCCCCTCAGGTAAATCTTAATACCTTGGGCTGAACGAGTCTCTCAAAGTCCTGGTAAGACATCCGGATCAGTTCCGAGTGGGCACAGGCATTGAAAAAGATCTCTTCATCCTCAGTCAGATGCTGGTCCACATAGACTTCCATACCATATAGGTTGCCAAATGGAGGCATGGCACCAACTTCACAATCCGGAAACATATCTTTGAATTGCCCTTCCGTGGCAAGTTTGATCTCCTTCGCACCGATTTCCTTCCGGAAATGATCGAAATCGATGGAGCGGTTGGCTGACAGGACCGCCATGGCCATCTTTTCCTCAATGAAGACAATGACGGTCTTTGCAACCTTATGCCCCTTGATGTGCAAAGACTGAGCAACTTCCCGAGCTGTATAGGCTGGTGAATGCGCAATCTTCAAGTATTTAACCGCCTGGCTGTCCAGAAACTCCTTCAATTTTCTTGCTGGCATAAGAAACCTCCTTTCAATCTTGTTGACGGTGTTAAGATGTAGGATCAGTAACTCGCTTTGACATCTTCCATAAAAGGTGTCTTCCAAGAACCATTCTCTTTTTTTGTAGAGGTCACAATTTTATTGTCGGCCTTTTTGTCGTACCGGTAGTTCTTGGTTATTTTCCGGCCGGTTAGGTGATTGAAGCTCACTATGGTCCCCGTCCCTAGCATGCCGTCTCCGGATTCCATGTCCCGGCCGATGATCACAAACCGCTGTTTCTGAGGATGATAACGAAACCGCCATGTCTCGTCGGAAAAATCACGCGAACCGGTCATCTGCTGAACGATGATTACCTCTTTTCTGATGCTGACACCGACGCTCTCCCTGACGCCGCCGCATCCTCTACATTGCAGAAGCCTATCATTTGTTCCCGCCAGGGTGAATTCACCCTTGTCGTGCCCCAGAAGCACTATCAAGGCGCGATGATCATCGTCCGTTTCACGGAAACTGACGCCGGCTTTGCCTTGAACCAGTATAGCGGATATATCAGAAACTCCATCTCCATTCAGGTCGCCGCTTGCCTGATCCTCTACTGTCCATCCCCTGGAAAGGAAAGCATTCAATGACTTTCCACTGGCGGGAAGGTCCTTTACAGGCAATCCTTCCGCGCGGGATTCAACCGTCCACAACATGATAATGAACAAGATCAATGAGAGCCTTAAGAATTTCATGTTTTTCATACCTTCCTTACATCCGTTCATGGGCATGTTGTAACGGGATTGCCGCAATAGTCGCCCGGTGCAAGCCATCCCTGTTTTTTCCCGATCTTTACCTGCATCCATTGCCCCTTGCATCCCGCTAACCGTGCTTCCGTTTCTCCGGGAAATGTCTTGACCGCCTGACTTCCGGTATCAGGCTTGCTATAGAGAATAACCTTTCGTCCGCTGTTGGGGACGGCTCGAACAGCAAGAAGCGAGGCATGGACCCACCCCTTTCCTTGAAACCGGAACTCTGAAGCCACGCCCTCAGCCGATTGGATGAGTATCCAATCCTTAAAAGAACCCGCGAGTATTACGGCTATCCCCTCAGGATCATGGGTAATTACACGGAGAACAGGGGAATTTTTGTCAGGCGCTGACCTGATGTTTGTGCCCTTGGGATCGGGATCAACGGTGTAGGCATGACCTCCACAGACGACTGTGCCGAAGGGAACTGGAGCTAACTCCGCAGATATGATTCCGGTGATGGGATAAACCAGCAGGAAGACTCCAGTTGATATGACGATTGAGAAAATGGTCCTCATGGATACTATTTTCATGGCATTATCACCTATGGGTTTGATCAACGTTCGGCATGTGTGGTGGCCAGCTTACGGCACATCCCCTCTATGCTGTTGTTAGACATCGTCTAGTCGTAAAGTGTTGGAATAATCTCTTTTTTTATATCATGACCTCGATTGGCATTGTTTTATTTGGAAGAGTCATGAAACTGCTCCATCATATTTTAATCTCCATGCCGACTTTCAGTTCAACAGCTCGTTTCCCCAGATGCTCCTTGAACTTTCCAAGAACCCAGTCTGAACTGTCATGCGGCGACAGCGCAATGATTTCTGCGTTTGTGTTTTTAATCATTTCTATTGCGGATAATACGTCAGACTCATTCAAACCTTTCCATGGAGGTGCATCGGTCCCGACGATGTACTGAACATTCACCGGCCCCATCATCATTCTCCCGCCATGCACAGGGTAATGAAGCCCTCCGATAATTGCGTAAATCGGTTCTTTGAAAAGCGCTCGCGTTCTTTCCAATATCTTATCAATGCCCTGGTGACCACAGCCAACGATCAGGACAATTCCCTTCCCGCTGACATTGATGGCAAGACTCTGCTCATATACTTTGCCCATTATAAAAAGATGACGCGGGATCGCGCCGATGCTGCCTATGCCCGGTTTAAGGATAAATGGCTCTTGATTCACTATTATTTTCCCGACAGGAGTCATCATTTCGGATTGCTTCATTTCCATAGGAGAGAAAGCGGTGATTTTTGACATATCGAGCTTTCCGCGAGTGAGACTGAACGTATGCTTTTGCTGTTCATTCATGCCGCCTACGTGATCCATGTGCGGGTGGCTGAAATACAATATGTCGACATCATTGATTTTCACCCCGAGTTTTTCCATGTTTTGAAGAAGGGGAGAAGGATGCGCGCTGTTTTGATTTAAACCAACATCCATCAGGATAACCGTATCGCCAGCCCGTATCAGGTATGAAACACCTGCTTCTGTTTTCAGACCGGGTTCCGCCGCAACATAATCAATGAGCGGTATGATGGATAGGGTTTTTACCGAGCTGAAATTTTCGAAGAAATTGCATTGTGTATTTTGATATTCCTTCTCTGCAAGCACCTTTCCTTTATTAACATCAATTGTCTTTACAATGACAAAGACGCCCAAGCAAACGATGATGAACAGCAATGTCCCGGCAAGAATTTTAAAAAATGATTTCATTGCAGTTCTCCTTTACAGTACCTTTTCATAACGGGCTTCAGAAGGTTGAGGGTTAGGTTGATTGGTTTGTGGATATAATAGGAGAATAATATTGATATTAAAAATACTCTTATGTGAATTCAAAATCAAGGAGGATATTTCCGCAGTTCAATAATACTAACGACATTTGATCAGATTGCAGTATCATCGTCACCCCGGCGAATACCCTGATAACCTGATACCCTGAAGGTCACGCGAGGGCACAAGCGGTGATGACCTGTGTTGTTAATATTATGACACCATTAATAATTATCCGGTGGAATCGATCATTATGCAGGCTCATAATACGCATCCGCTATCCCGTCCAATAATTGCAAAGCCTGTACCCTGACCACTATAATTTCCGAGGCCTGATCGGCAAAAAATTCCTTTAAATCGGGATGCCTTTTAAGCAGTGCGTCCTGGATGAGAGCTTTTCTTTGTTCATCGATGACGCCCTGAAAGGTTCCCGTGACGGTCAGTGCTTTGGTTTGGCTTTCACCTCCCGTCTCCCTGGAGTCGATCAGAAGGCTAACGGAAGGATTGGCCGCCAGATTGCGGTATTTTTTCGTGTCTTTGTGAGTTGCCATGTAAATTTCACGGCAGTCTGCATCTACCGCATAAGACATCAACGAACAATGCGGCTGGCCCTCGGAAACAGTCGCCATCACGCATATGCGATTTTCCTGAATCAGATTTTTAATGTCGTTGCGCATATCGACAGCTCCTTTTATGACAGAATGAATTCTGGTGAGGATTGTAGCATAAGAGTACTTAAAATATGAACATGGTTTTACCAGAAATATGCAAGTTGAACGATGAAGACATATTATGATAGTGTTATATGGCTGAAACAGCGGTGAGATAACAAATGAATGGAATCGTAGGCCGTGTCAAAGAGATTCTCTGATTTTGCATACATCACACAT
>CAZXIP010000126.1:0-6163 GCA_964640755.1 uncultured Smithella sp.
AGTTTCTTTACTCTTTCGGTAAGTATCATGGTTGGTAAATATGATTTTTTAAACCGTTTTCTGAGTCTGCGGCGCGACGTGGCCTGGCGCAACTTCGCGGCGCAAAAAATGCGTTTTTTTCAAACACACCGCTACCTTGATGTCGCCTGCGGGACGGGTGATTTGTCGGTCGCCGCAGCCCAAAAACATCCGGAAATTTCTGTAACCGGCCTCGACTTCGTCCCGGAAATGGTTGCCGCGGCAAAAGAAAAAGTGCAGAAGAAAAACCTTGACGGGCGGATTCACATCATGCAGGGCGACGCTCTGCAGCTTCCTTTCGAGGACAATTACTTTGATGTCTCGGGCATCGCCTTCGGCATCCGCAATATCCCCGACCGCACCCGCGCACTCTCCGAAATGCTGCGCGTCACCGTTCCGGGCGGACAGGTGATGGTGCTGGAAATGACGTTTGTAGAGAATCGCTTCTTCAAATTATTTTATTATGTCTATCTGAACTACCTGCTGCCTGCATTCGCAAAAATCTTCTCGAAGAACCCTGCCGCTTACTATTACCTGGCCGACTCGATCATGAATTTCCCCTCCCCGGATGAGTTTACAAAAATCCTGGAAGCGGCAGGTATGGTCCATGTGGAAAAATTCCCGCTGACCTTCGGCATCACATGGCTGCACATTGGGAAGAAGAAAAAATAACCTATTTTGTTGTAATCACCCAGACACCCTGCCAGTCTTTGGGCGGGCTGGCAAGAAGTTCAACACATTTATCGACATAAACCTGTGCCACCGGATCCTGCCGGGCAATGCCGGCAAAGACCGACCTGGCATGGTCGAAGTCGCCGCGATAGAACAACGTCAGCGCCTTTGAAAATATGGCCAGCATCTTTTGTTTTTGTTCATTCATGTCTTCCGGAAGCGCAGGTTCATATACAACCACCGGCTCTTTCCGACCAACCACGGCGACGCGCGATAATTCACGCGTGTAAAAGGCGTCCGCCATCTCCTCTTTTGTCGTCTGCGAGATCAGCGTGTAAGTGCCGAACTGCTTGTTGATGCCTTCCAGGCGTGAAGCCAGATTCACGGCGTCTCCGATCATTGTATAATCAAACCGCGAGTGAGACCCCATGTTGCCCACTACGGCATAACCGGTATTGACACCAATGCGCATTTTCAAATCCTTCCCCAGGCTCTCACGAAACGACGGACGCATTTCGGCAAGCTTTGCCTGGCAGCGCAGGGCGGCCCGCACACAACGGACGGCGTGATCGGACTGCGTCAGCGGTGCGTTCCAGAAGGCAATAATGGCGTCTCCCTCATACTTGTCCACTGTGCCGCCCTCCTCATGAATAATATCGGTCATGGCGGTGAGGTACACGTTGAGCAAACGGGTAAGCGCCTCGGGATCAAGCCCTTCGGATATGCCCGTAAATCCTTCAATATCGGAAAAAAAGATGGAAAGCATTTTTCGCTCGCCACCCAGTTTCAGGCGGTCGGGATGCTCGATAATCTGTTCAATAACATCCGGGCTCAAATACTGCTTGAAGGCGTTCTTGATAAACATCTTCTGCCGCCCTTCGGTGGTATAATAAATCAGCCCCGCCGTAAAAAGTGTAACGGCAACACCTGTCTCCTGCACCACCAGCGGCATCCAGAATCCCAACCGGTAAGCCATCAGACAAAGAACAACCGGCGCGCAGATAAAGAAAATATAGACAAGGACACTGGGCAAAAAACCGGATACCCTGGACGTTGCCAGTCCCGCGATAAGAACCATGATCAGGGTAATAACAACAACAGGAACCGGGGGAACAGGACGGATAAAGTCATCGGCCAGCAGATTGTCGAGCATCGTGGCGGATATTTCCACACCCGGATAGACACCGGAAACCGGTGTGGGGCGGAGATCATAAAGGCCGGGCGCAGAAAAACCGAACAGCACATGGGCGTCCTTGAATTCATCCGGCGGTACGGATGGCGTTTCGTTATTCTGCAGACGCAGTTCACTCTGCATGATAGATGCCGCGCTGTAGGATTTGTGGGTCCCCGAAGGACCGCGAAAATTGAGAATGGCCCTGCCTGCGGAATCCACCGGAATTTCCCTCCCGCCCAGCATGAAACGTCCGGAAGAAATTTTCAATGGCGTATCGCGCCTGCCGCTGAGATATCCGGCCAGCGCCAGGGACGGCAGAACCTTTCCGTCAAAAACTTCAAAGAGCGCTATCCTGCGATAGACGCTGTCGAAGTCTGGATTAAGATGGACATTGGCGAGACTGTCCGAGGCTTTTGCTATTTCCGGCACCGGAAACGACGCCCGCGGGAACGGTTCATGACCGGTTCGGGCAAGCCACTCATCGAGTCCCTGAATCTTCAAAGACGGCACAGGCACACCCTCGGGCCATTTCCTTTCGCTGCCTGATTTCCGGCTGAGAAAGACAGCACCCGCAAAATTGTCAAAATTTTGAATTTCGGCAGCCAGAGACCGGTCGTCTTCAACACCGTACTTGGAGGGTTCGGTAAAGAGTACATCAAAGGCCAGCGACGTTGCACCAGCCCGCTTGCAGAAGCGGATGATGGTCCCGTATACTTCACGGGGCCAGGGCCAGGAAAGGCCGTTCTCTTCCCTGGCCCAGTCGAGACTGTTCTGATCCAGCAGAACCAGGCGGATCTTTTGTGTGGCGGGAGACGGTTTTGCCAGAAGGTTGACGCGCCAGTCCCAGGTCTTCGCCTCCCAGCGATCCAGCCATCCGGGAGCGAAAAACCCGAGAGCAATCAGCGCTCCGACAACACCGGCCGCAAGCCCGTGAAAAATTTTTGCCCCGCGGCCCTGCAGCATTTTATTTACATTCATTTTCCGTCCCCGGCCGGGAAACCTTTTATAAGAGGTGTCCCACCGCTTTCATAAATCTGTTTTTTCGAACATCCGGCGTTTCAGTTTCACCGGCAAACTGATCGTTTTTTTTCAGCGCGGCAATCCTGTTTTGCGGGGAAGGATGTGTCTTTGCAAAATCAGTCCCGTCGGGTTTTATCTGTTTGGCCATGACGTTCAGCATATCGGGGAGTGCGCGGGGATTGTAATTCAACCGTTTCATGATGGACAATGCCGCGGCGTCTGCCTGATATTCATAAGACCGTGAATATCCGTTGTTGATCATCGTGTTGGTGATGTCGGTAATCACACCACCGAAAACATCATTTAACTGCGCGATCTCCTTTGTCCCGAATGATTTCGCGCCTTCACGGACCAAAACGGACAGGGCTTCCGTCCTGCGCGCCTTTTTAATGGCATTCATGCCATGTTGCAACTGAACGTGTCCGATCTCATGGGCGATTACCGCGGCCAGTTCATCTTCCGTCCTGCAGCAGCGAATGAGCCCGCGCGTAATAAACACATGGCCGCCCGGTGTGGCAAAAGCGTTGATGTCATCGGAGTCAAGCACCAGGAAATGATAACCGGCAAACAGCTCGGGCATATCCGAAACCCTCGCCAGCGCCTGCCCCATCGTATTCAGATACGTATTGGCCCTGTCATCATCCAACGGCCTGTATTTTGTAAGGACCACCGCGCCGACGGTTCGTCCGATGTAGTATTCCTGCTCGGGTGTAAAATCTTCGAGGCTTTTCGCAACGGCCTTCGAACTCTTGCGGATGGACTCACCCTGCTGCCTGCTGATCGTTCCGGTTGCCTCACCCACAACGGTGGCCACAGTTGTTGCCTGTTCCATGGCGGCACATCCGATCATCACCGCCAGCATCATCAGGATCATCAAGGTTTGACAGAAATGTTTTTTCATGGTCTGCCTCCTTCCTTGCGTATCAACAGACGTCCGTCTTCAACAAAATTCTCCATCTGCCTGGGAGATATCCTGATCGTTTCCATGCGGTTGATCCAGGCGTAATCAAGATTTGCGTTATTTTTGCGGTACTCTTTTTCCACTTCTTCGCTGAACCCTTTGCCGGCAAGGGCAATTTCATCCTGAGAAACAGACGTTCCCGCACGACTCCGTCCGGCTTTCAGGACAGTCCGTTTACTCGTCAGAGCGCTGCCATGCATCCATCCCTGTCCTTTACCGTCCGCAACGGACACCCGTTTCCAATCGCCTTTTTCTTCAATCACGGTTACCTGGTCCCCGTAGTATGTCTTGGCCGTGATTTGGCCAAAATGTGATGGGGTGGCTCTCAACTGGCCTTCCCGAACCTGGACGGTCATGCTTTTCTGCGCCTGGGCCGCCGTGTTTAGAAACAACACACCCAGAATCGCGAGGCAAATAATCAAGGATCTGTGTCGAAACATATTAACCTCCTTTTTTTAAAGCCGGTCATTTAGGCCTGCCGATTCAAAAATCCCTGCTGATTTTTCTATTGCGAAGTTCAGCGAGCTTGCCCTTGTTCCATCCTGAAATCTTGCTTAAATATTTGGTGAGCTTCGCGATTCCTTCAACATCAGACGAACCGCAATAAGCGCATTTTTCCTGCAGCCCCCGGACGGTTTTCCCGCAGGCCAGACATGACGTGAATTCCGGCGTGAAGTCAATCTGCCGGCTGGCAGACTCGTTAAAGACCCGCTTCACAAAACAGCCAAGCACCTCTGCGCCCGGATGGACATCGCCCAACTGCAGATGGGTGATGACCTCACCGGCTAGAAACTGATGAAATTTCCCCTCTTCCTGCACCCTTTGAAGCGGTGTGATATCCGCTGCGGTATTGAGACGGGTGGAATTCGTATAGTAGATGGACCCTTCAGCAATATCACCCAGGACATAACGTCCGGCCTCGGGTGAAAAATACTTCAGATCAAGCCGGGCAAAGCGATAGGCCGTGGTCTCTGCGGGCGATTGTTCGAGGACAAACTGCATACCGAACTCCGAGTTTAATCGTGCGGCTTCCTTATGAAGAAAATGAACGACCTTAAGGCCGAAATCCAGCGCCTCCTGAGACTCATGCAGCTCGCTGCCCGTAAATATCCTGACCAGTTCGTTAAGGCCGACAAGGCCGAAAATATAATAGGCACGGTTCATTCTTAACAAAGGGCTTCCGTCGGCGTTCATCGCCAGGACCGCCAGCGGCCCCTGCTCCGCGTAAGACAGCAGTTTCTCCAGAAAATCTTTTTTCTGAATATGCGCCTGTGCCGCGATGGTCATCAATTCTCTCAATTGTTCAAAAAACGCTGTTTCACGACCCTCCGCTTTATAGCCCAAACGAGGCAAATTCAGGGTTACACTCTGGATGGCCGCCTGACGCATCAGCCAGGGTTTGTTCAGGTCTCCCCTCTCCGATGCGTCCTTCAGGAAAACGCTGTTGAAACAGCCGGTGGTCAAGGCCTCGTCCGGACGTTCAAAGACAAAACAGGTATTGCCCTGGCAGCCCGCCACATCGCATGCCAGGTTCAGCACTTCATTCGCACCGGGCTCGCGCCAGAACCCTTCGGTTATATGCAGAAGCGGGCGGGGCAGAATAAAAGGCTTGCCCGTCGCATCCCCTTTCTTGAAGACTTCAAAGATTGCCCGGGTAAAACGCTGTGCCTCGGTTGTATAGTCGCGATAGGTTTTGCCCGTGAGCAGTCCCTCGGGCCCGATGGCGGGAAGATCCGCCCAGGCATCCGGCATATCGTAATAGAGATGAATATCGGTGTAGAGCGCCTGTCCGCCGCGCGTCGCGGCCAGTTGTGAAAATTCATAAACCAGCATCTGGGCAAACTGCCGGACTTCCTTGTCGCTCTTTTGGCACAAATATGGCGCAAAAGAAACATTGACCACATCCCAGCTTATGGTGCCGGTAAAATGACCCTGCAGGATGGCGCTGAACCGCACCATGTGCGCCAGCAGGACTTCGGCATGTTTAGCGGGCTTGGCGGAATTGAGCGCGTGCGGCAATTTCAGGCCGAAACGTTTAAGGTACTCCAGAGACTGGCAGCAGCTGTAGGGACGGTCGATGTAACCCAGCCCGTGAATGTGAAAATCGCCCGCCGTGTGTGCAGCGCCTACATCGATGGAAAAAACATCGTAGAGCGAAAATTCTCTTTTGATCCCCTCGGCAAAAAGCAGATTCGTGCCTTCGGGAGAATGAGGTGTATTGGCGTTCTCCTTGTTCTGATGCAGGATCAGGCGGCGGACATCATAGAGGGGAAATCCCAGGCGGCCATGCAGCCTTCTTTCCTTTTCCAGGCCTTTTT
>CAZXIP010000127.1:0-6153 GCA_964640755.1 uncultured Smithella sp.
TTGGCCACGTTCATGGTGAAAACATTCGGTCGTTCCTGGTCGAGAAGAGAGGCGCTTTTCCCTTCTTTTTTGGCCTTTTCAAAAGTCTGCCGGGCAGCCTTTCTTTCCTGAATTCTGGCGGTGACGATATGATCGCCGATTTTCATTCTCATCCCGTAAACCGCTGCGCGCGTGGATGCGGGAAAAACATAGCGCGCGTTGATCGGGCGTGAACCCTCATTGATATAGCGCTGTGTCACCATAACATCGGCAATGATGCCGCTGATATGGACATCGGCTTTTGTTTCTTTCAGCGGGAATCGGTCAACCGACCCCTTGCCTCCGTTAACAACAAAGTAAGGTGACAGGGTTTTGTCATTGTCCTGGTCGGCAAGACCGGCAGATGGTAAAAATGTAAACAACACGGCAAACGATAAGATAAGCTTTAAAATTACTTTCATGATGGTTCCTCCTTGATGAATTGTTATCCAATGGGTTTTGCCCATCGTTGGAGGATAAGATAAACGGCAATTGTGAAGCGGTGATGAATGCAGAAAGAAAAATATGTGAAAAATGATCCCAGCTGGTGCATTTTATAAAAGCTCTGCTACTGCAGTGAGTCCATTTGCGGCCCATTTGTGACTCTTCACAAATCTGCAGGGTCAATTGCAGGCATATTGGCTGTTCCGGATCAGAATAACCTGCTAAAAATAACCTTGACTCATTGATTCGTGTGTGTTTAATTTTACTAATTAGTTATATAAGTTACTTAAGATAATAAGATTGTTTTCTTTCTCTTTCGAAAACAGTGTGAACAGGGGTGACGGGCAATCGTAAGGATAATAACATGATTGAAAATCTCGAGGCGGTATCATTTTGCATTGATCGGTCTGATGATCTGGTATTGAGGTTCTTCATGATTAAAAGTGCTATCAATAACCTGAGGACGGTTCGCTATGAGTAGCAGGTACGGCAATTCCGAGATCTCTGACCTGCAGGATATCCTCAGGCTGCAGCAGGGATTGCAGGACATCACCAACTGCATTAATGCCGCACAGAACGTAAAACAGATCATTCTGGATTCCCGGCCGCTGATTCTTGAGCTGTTCAACGTCGAAGCAGCCCATATCTACGTTGTAAACAGCAAGAACAAAAAAGAAATATACACGTATGTTCTTTCAGGTGATCAGGTAAAGGAAAGAAAAACAGAAGTCAGCAATCAAACCATTCCCGGTTATGTAACGAATACCGGCAGGATGATCAATATTTCCGATTTCAGCAATAATCTGCAAATCAACAAGTATTCAGACCTTTTGCTTGAGTCAAATACGGATTCGAGATTCGGTGTAAAAGTTAAGCATATCCTGGCCATGCCGATTGTATACGGCGGTGAAGTTCTGGGCGCCATCGAAGTTATTAATAAAAAGGGTGGAGATGAACAGTTTTTAGATGAGGAACCGGTGATGCTGCAGGAAATTGTGGATGTGCTGGGCATTGCACTTTACAATCAGCAGCGGGTGGATCCGAGAGCGAAAAAAT
Organism: uncultured Smithella sp.; assembly: GCA_964640755.1. GTDB lineage: Bacteria > Desulfobacterota > Syntrophia > Syntrophales > Smithellaceae > UBA8904. The sequence goes on from CAZXIP010000127.1 coordinate 1,519, forward strand.
CAAAATTCAGTTACCTTGTCTCAAACGGCCTGATCACAGAAGAAGATTTAAATCAGGCAAAAGAAGAATTCAAGGCGTCAAATGATTCTCTTGAGAATATATTAATCAATAAATATAAAATCCCTAAGGCTGAGATCGGGCAATCTCTCGAGTATTTCTATCAGTGCCGGTTTATTTCATTTGACCCGAACACGACAATACCGGGTGATCTTCTGAAAAACCTGAAAAAAGAATATCTGGCAAGGGAAATCTGGGTCCCTCTTGAAAAAAGCGATAAGAATGTACACGTCATTATTGATGATCCCCAGAATATTATCAAGCGCGATGCCATAGAAAACCTGCTTAAATCCAAGTCTGTAAAATACGATGTGGCCCTCAAAGAAGATATTCTAAAGTATATCGATTTCTTTTTCCGCGAAAATGTCGAAGAATCAACGTTTACGGATCTGCTGGGAAAGCTGGACGGTCCTGATACATCACAGGAAGACGAAGATGAAGAAAGCGTAAGGGATTCTGACAGCGCTGTTATCCAACTGGTCAACAAAATCATCAACGACGCGTTCGTCCGGCGGGCGTCGGATATTCATATTGAACCGGACGTCATCGATAAAAGCGTGCTGGTGCGATACAGGATTGACGGGGATTGTGTGCTTTATCAGACGCTGCCCTACAGCTATCGGGCAGCAATTATCTCCAGAATAAAAATCATGTCCAATATGGATATTACCGTAAAGAGAATTCCGCAGGATGGGAAGATCAAGTTAAAAAAACCGGGTGTGGGGGAAATCGAACTGCGCGTCGTGACCATTCCGACACAGGGTGAGGTAGAAGATGTGGTGATGCGCATTCTGGCCAAGGGAGATTCATTGCCGCTGGAAGCCATGCGGATCACGCCGAGGAATTACCGGGAACTCCTGAAAATTTGTGAACGGCCCTATGGAATGATTTTGTGTGTGGGACCGACCGGTTCAGGAAAAACAACAACCCTCCATGCGGTCTTGAAGCACATCAATACACCGGATCGTAAGATCTGGACGGCTGAGGACCCCGTCGAAATAACACAGAGAGGATTGCGGCAGGTGCAGGTTCATCCCAAAATCGGCTTTGATTTTGCCGCCGCCATGAGAGCATTCCTCCGTGCCGATCCGGATGTGATCATGGTGGGTGAAATGCGGGATCTGGAAACGGCTAAAATCGGTGTTGAAGCGTCGCTTACAGGGCATTTGGTTTTGAGTACACTTCACACGAACAGCGCCCCGGAAACCATTTCACGTTTACTGGATATGGGCATCGATCCCCTGAATTTTGCTGATTCCCTGCTCGGCGTTCTTGCGCAGCGGCTTGTCAGGACACTTTGCGAAAAGTGCAAGGAAGCCTACACTCCGACCCAGGAAGAATATGATCAAATCTCGGAGAGTTACGGACCTGAGTATTTTAAAGAGCAGAAAATCCCCTATTCCAAGAATCTTAAACTGTACCGTCCCAAGGGATGCGATGCCTGCGACCATACAGGATACAGAGGCCGGATCGGCCTCCATGAATTGCTGATTAATACTGATGAAATTAAAAAACGTTCCATTGAACGCCATGAGAGTATTGATGTCATTCGTAAGATCGCAATGGAAGAGGGAATGTTGACGCTTTATCAGGATGGCGTTCTGAAAGCATTTCAGGGATTGACGGATATCAAGCAGGTCCACAGGGTGTGTACCAGCGGCAGATAAAATAAGCGACCTGTACCTGTTTTATTACAGTTGGAAAACGAAGAAAAATCTCTTTCCCCATGTAAAAAAAAGAGTCCCGGCTTCAGGTGATTCGTTGAAGCCGGGACTCTTTTTTAATCTTTTTTCTTTACTTCTTTTTGTCAATCGAGGTTAGCGATCTTTAGTTTAAAGGGTTTCATGGGTATTGTGTATTTGGTGGTTTTTGCTATATGAGCAATCTCTTCCGGTTTATTTGTCCACCACAGAAGGACGTCGGCTTTTTGGAATTTTCCATCTTTAACTTGTTGTATGCCTGTCCCGACATGAACCAGACCGCCATTGGAAATACTGTGCATTTCCAGAACGTGCTGATCGGCAAGCAAGGGCAGCGCCTTGGGGAAGGCCGCCCTTACAGCGTAAACATTATCCTGCGTCTCCGCCGCCGCGATGGCTTTGGCCAATAAGTACATTCCGGTGTAATGCAATGCCGACTCGGTGTTAGCCATCCGTTGATATGTGGCCTGGTATCTCTTTATGAATGTATTGGTGGCAGGCGCTGGAACACCCGCCATTGTCGTAACTCCCATGCTGTTTTCCATCATCTTTGTGCCGTCCAGAAGCTGGGCAATACCGTCCATTTTTGCCTGGTCAACAATCATGAAACCGCCTTTGTAGCCCATCTTTCTGGCCTGTTCAATAACAAGCGCGGTTGTTCCCGTGGGGCCGCCAATCAGGATGCCGTCAGGATTTGTCTTAATCGCTTCAGTCAGCGGACCGACAAAGTCGGTTCTTGTATAGTAGTTGGCGGGTTTGTCTGCTGTGATGGCTCCACCGAGGGTTTCCCAGTAGGTCTTAAAGGTTTCGCGCCACTCATCACCATATGCGCCCTGCGTTACGACCATGGCTACTTTTCGCCATCCCTTTTCCCATGCCTGTTCTGCAAATACCTGCGCTTCTGCTAAAAACAGTGGTGCAAACAGCACGAAGAGATCATTTTTAATTTTAGTGGCCTTATGGGAACTGGTGTACCCCATGACAATGAATTCACCACACTCTTCCTGATTCATCTTTAACATGGGTATGGCCGAACTGAAAACCGGAACGAAAATGGCCAGGGCATTTTTTTCCAGAAGCTTACGTGCATTGGCTTGTGCCAGAAAAAAGCTCGCCTTGTCATCAATTTTCTCCAGTCTGAACGTATATTTCTGCCCGTCGGCCATAACGCCTCCGGCCGCGTTAATCTCTTTGATGGCCATTTCAATACCGCTGACACAATCCAGACCGTATTCGCCCGCCGGACCGCTCAGAGGTCCGGAAAAACCGATGACAATTTCTGCTGCGAAGCCCGATACGCTCCACAAAGCAATGGCCGCCATGGCCAGTAAACATGAAATTTTTTTAAAATGCCTCATTTTCCCCTCCTCAATTTGATTAAAAATTAATTCTGTATCATTGCACAACAGCTTTTTATATATCCTGTAATTTGTCAATGGCCTTTTTGGTGGGTGAAGCAGGTTTGGCACCATCTTTTGCCGGTTCCGGTGTTTTCTTGACCATATCGGACAGGGACTTGCCTTTTTCCTCTGCGGGAGCGGGTGCCGGTTCAGGTGCTGCCGCTTTCTGGGCCGGGGCCGGTGAGGCACTCATTTTCGATCGCAGTGCATTTACAGATTGTACCAGATCTCCGATGGCATCGTCAGCTTCCCAGGTCAGTGTCCTGCTGTACTTGCCGCCTGCATATTCCCGCAGAACACCGGATGTTTCTTCCAGGGGTTCCACAACGCTGCCGGTGACCATTTTCTTTATAAAGGAAGGGATCAGGACAACACATGCGCCCAGAAGGATGATCAGCACCGCGACAACAATATAGAAGATCGTGCTGGAGGAGTTGTATGCTTCTTCTCCGATGTTGCTTTCATATTCAAGCAGCTGTGTTAAAAGCTGGGTGATTGCCTCTCTTTTTTCGTCTGACACACTCAGGTATGCTGCGCCCGTGCCCTGGGGAGCAAGTCTGATGACTTGCGAAGTGGCCTGTTGATACGCAGTCATGTTGTCGCTGATGGCCTGATAAAATTTCTTCTGTTCATCGGCAAGGTCAGATTCCAGGGCTTTTTTAACAACGTCAACGTCTTTGGCCATCGTCTGAATCTGCTGGTCGGAAACCTTTTTAATTTCCTGAGCGTCCTGACCTGACGCCACCATGCTTTTTATCTTATAAATGCTTGCGGTTACGCCGTTGATGTCTTTCAGGAGTTCAGTACTCCTCTGATAGTTTTTAAAACCTTTATTGAAAACTGCACTTGTTGAGGATTTTTGGATGAATAAGCCGATGCACGCAATCACAACAATGACAACGGCCAGAATCAAAACCTGCATTGAAAGCGCTTTTTGTCCCGACTTTAAATTATTGCTTGAGTTCATAATTCAATATTTCCCCTCTCATTGATTTCTGATTAAGTTAATAATAATTCCCGTCTAATCACAGGCACTCTTTTACAACTTGTCTTTGCTAATTCGATTGTTCAAAATTTATCTTTTGCACGAACCGGGCCAATATTTCATAAAGACTCCATCTGATTATTGGCCAGACGAATAAAAATTTGGACTTCTTAGTGTTTAAGAATACTTGCGGCGAACCGTGTTGTCAAGACAATTTTATCACGCATGGTTTTCACGGAAAGTATATTTATCATGGATGATTCATGGTGTGGTAGACGGCTCAAAATGAACAGGTCATCTTGGCCACGGAAAGGGTTGGAAAAAAGAATCATCACGAGAATTCCTTGTTGTTAAAGGCATTTGTGTGGTTTCTGAACTTGGGCATGGCTCTTGCTTTAAACATGTCAGACATTAAAAAAAGGTTTATCAAAAGAAACTGGTGAATCATGGCAAACATATTTAATAAAGATGGAATATATAACGGGGAGGAAAA
>CAZXIP010000128.1:0-6064 GCA_964640755.1 uncultured Smithella sp.
ATTCTGCCGATGGTGGTGAAAAAGGACGGCAGGCGCGAACCGTTTGACCGGATAAAAATCCGCAACGGTGTAATGACGGCATGTGAAAAAAGGCCGATCAGCATGGAGGACATGGACAAAATCGTCGAGAATGTGGAAGCTGCCTGTCAGGAATACCAGGGTGAGGAAATTCCTTCCTCGGTGATTGGCGAGAAAGTGATGGCTGAACTCAAGGTGCTCGACGGCGTTGCTTATGTCCGGTTTGCTTCGGTTTACCGGCAGTTCCGCGATGTCGGAGAGTTTATGTCCGAATTAAAGGATCTGCTAAGCAAGGGCAAGAAATAATTATGTTTACCGGCATTGTCGAAGGAATGGGAAAAGTTGTTCGCCTGACCACGAAAGGTGCGGATGCCTTGCTGGAAGTGGAAACCGCAATCGATCTGAACGAGGTGTCCCTCGGGGACAGCATTGCAGTGAATGGCGCCTGCCTGACCGTGACCTCCAAAACGGCCAGGAACTTCACTGCCGACGTGTCTGCCGAATCCTTAAGCAGGACAACGCTCAAATTTCTTCAGGCGGGGCATAAGGTCAACCTGGAAAAATCCCTGCGCATCGGCGGGTTTTTAGGCGGCCATTTTGTGCTGGGCCATGTGGACGGGATTGGCCGCATTCTGAGCAAAACACAGAAGTCCGGATCAATTATTTATGCCGTTGAATCCCCTGATCCGTTGCTGCGTTTCATCGTGGAAAAGGGATCTGTCGCCGTCGACGGCATCAGCCTGACAGTGAACAGGCTTGAAAAAGGCCGGTTTTATGTTAATATCATTCCTCACACTGCGGTCAGCACGACGCTGACCGGGAAAAAAGAAGGGGAATGGGTGAACATTGAAACGGATATACTGGGAAAGTATGTAGAAAAGTTATTGCAAACACCGCGGGGAATCGATAAAGATTTTCTCGCTGAACATGGTTTTATTAAATAAGAAGGAAGTCCAATGGCAGTCAGTAAAATTTCGGAAGCAATTGAGGACATCCGCAACGGGAAGATGGTTATTCTCGTGGATGATGAAGATCGGGAAAACGAAGGTGATCTGTGCATGGCGTCACAGTTTGTGACGCCGGAAGCGATTAATTTCATGGCTCGCCTGGGACGCGGGTTGATTTGCCTGACGATTAATGAGGAAATTGCCGGGAGGCTGAAACTCAATTTGATGGTCAAAGACAACCAGGCTCGTTTTGGCACCGCGTTTACGGTTTCCATCGAAGCGCGCCACGGCGTGACCACGGGCATTTCTGCGGCGGACCGCGCCACCACGATTTTGACCGCGGTAAATCCCGCGGCAAAACCGGATGATATTGTCAGTCCCGGCCATGTGTTCCCGATTCTGGCCCGCAAGGGAGGCGTTCTGGTACGAACAGGCCAGACAGAAGGTTCGGTGGATTTGTGCCGTTTAGCGGGGCTCACCCCGTCGGGCGTGATTTGTGAAATCATGAAGGACGACGGAACGATGGCTAGGATGCCGGATCTGGAAATATTTGCCCGTGAGCATAATCTGAAAATCGTTACCATCGCCGATCTGATTGATTACCGGATGCAGCATGAATCGATGATCCGGCGCATGGCTGAGGCGACCATGCCGACTCTCTACGGCGGCGATTTTAAAGTCATCGTGTATGAAAACGACGTTGACGACATGCAGCATATCGCGCTGGTCAAAGGAGAAATCAAAAAGAGTGATGAGGTGCTTGTGCGCGTGCATTCGGAATGCTGCACAGGGGACATTTTTGCTTCCGCCCGCTGCGACTGTGGCGATCAGCTGCATAGGGCCATGGAAATGATCGAAGAGGAAGGCAAGGGCGTCATCGTTTACATGCGGCAGGAAGGCCGGGGGATCGGCCTGGTAAATAAAATTAAGGCCTACGCGCTTCAGGATGAAGGCCACGATACGGTTGAGGCAAACATTGCGCTGGGTTTCAAGGCGGACCTGCGGGATTATGGAATCGGTGCGCAGATCCTGGCCGATCTGGGCGTGCACAGGATGAAACTCATGACCAACAATCCCAAGAAGATTGTCGGACTCGAAGGATACGGTATCGAAGTGAGTAAGCGTGTGCCGATTGAGATACCGCCCAATGAGAACAATATCCGTTACATGACAACCAAGAAAAGAAAAATGGGTCATATACTGGAGCTTTAAGAAACAGGAGGCGCATTGCGCCCGCATTCAAAAATTTCAACTAAAAAAGGATGGTGCTGAAATCATGCCGAAAATCATTGAAGGGAAAATCGTTGCCAAAGGAATGAAGTTTGCGATAGCCGCAAGCCGCTTCAACGATTTCATCAGCGGCCGGTTAATTGAAGGCGCGGTCGATACGCTGGTCCGGGCCGGCGCAGATGAAAAAGATATTCTCATATACAAGGTGCCGGGTGCGTTTGAACTGCCGCTCGCGGCAAAAAAACTCGCCAAAAGCGCCCGCTTTGACGCGGTCATTTGCCTTGGAGCGGTCATTCGCGGCGCGACTCCGCATTTTGAATATGTCAGCGCAGAGGTGTCCAAGGGAATTGCCAATGTGGGACTCGACGCGGATATTCCCGTGGTCTTCGGCGTCCTGACAACGGACACAATAGAACAGGCCATTGAACGGGCCGGTACGAAGTCCGGCAATAAAGGGGCGGACGCGGCGATGGCAGCCATCGAAATGGTTGATCTGTTCAAAAAGATGAACGCATAGCCTGATGGATGCCAATAAACAGTACCGGAAAAAACCGGCGCTTCAGGGATTTGAGGATTAGATGCAGGGTAGGAGAAAGGCGCGCGAAGTTGCCATTCAGGTTCTTTACAGTCTGAATTTTGTCAATCTTGACGTCGAAAAGGCCATGGAGCTTTTCTGGGGGAATTTTATTGCACCCAGGTCTGCCAAGGAATTTGCTGCCACGCTGATCGAAGGCACCTGGCATCATCGGGAAGAATTGGACAGCCTGATTGCCGGTTGTTCGGACAACTGGTCGTTGGGGCGCATGTCCAAGGTCGATATCAGTATATTGCGGATGGCCGCGTTTGAATTTCTCTACTGCGACGATATACCGCCCAAAGTCAGTATCAACGAAGCGGTCGATCTGGGGAAAACATTTGGATCGGAAAACTCCGGTTCTTTTATCAACGGGATCCTTGATGCCCTCAATTTGAAACTCAATAAAGATCATGCAGATAAACCTGTCCACCCATCCGCCCGACCTGCAAAAGCATAAATGCCTGGTTCTGGGTTGCTTCAGCGATGAAAAACCGCCGCGGGGGGTATGCGGTTTGATAGACTGGCGCTTAAACAGCATGATCTCACGGGAAATCAAGCAGGGTCACATAAACGGCGAGTTTCAGGAGAAAGTGATCATGCCCTATCCCGAGCGCATCAGTTCAGATTTCCTTTTTCTTTTCGGATTAGGTTGCCTTTCCGATATCTCCTACGATCGAATGTACAACGCGGCTTATGAAATTGCCGGGGCAGTTGATGCGATGAAGCTTCAGGAATTTTCATTTGACCTGCCGGGCGACGGGCGTTCGATACTCAATGCCGCCGGTATGCTGGAAGCCATGATCACCGGTTTTTTTGATTGCTTGTCCCGGGATATCCGGAAGCTTGACGCCATGAATATCTGTCTGATTACTTCATCTGATCGGCTGGATGAGGTTGCCCGCGGGATTGCTCAATTTAAGAAAAATGTGAAGCATTCAGAAACGGTTGACTGCAGCGCTCTGCAGCCGCACTTTACCTGATCTCAATACTAAGGGGATGACTAAATATATCTTGTGCCTCATCTGATCTGATGCCCGGTGCAGTCATTCAGCGGCGGCTCCCAGGAAAATCCGGCTCACTTTACCATTTTTAAAGTCGAACATTAACCCTCCATAGATAGAACCTGCCACGAAGATATTGAAGGATTTGCTGTCCTCTTTATTCCAGTAGGGTCTGTAGGCTTCCATGACCTCCTGCTTAGTGTTCCCAATCCCGATCCCTCGTTTGGTGCTCAGATTGCCGGGATTGACCAGCGTAATTGAATTGACGGATTTGGAAGCACCCTTTTTCTCTGAAACCATACCGAGTGTGATTCCACACCCGGCGTACTCCCATTTCTGGTGATAAGCCCCGTCTGCAGCCCATAGCTCCTCCGGCCCGCGCTTCAGGGGACAATGAATGATTTTTTTGACTTCCCGTTCAGGAAGATCAATGCGAAGAGTGCCTATTCGTTCTTCGCGCAGAAGGGTGAATTCGTCTGCGGAAAAAGAAAAATTACAAACAAATCCAACAAGCATTATGGAAATAAAAATTATTTTGAACATAATTTCAAAAATTATTTGTTGGTGCTTTAGTTTCGTTACCGGCTTATGGAATTTTCCATAACATTTTTCTCTGATCTTTTATAGCTGCATGGGCATGGTCTGTATGCGGCCGCTTATTTCTGATCCAATACATCCCGCACCCTGTTGGTCAGGTCATTTCTGGAGAATGGCTTCTGAATAAAACACACGCCTTCATCGAGGATGCCCTGGTGGGCAATCATATTGGCCGTATAGCCCGACATGAACAGGCATTTCATGGCGGGATAGATGGAAAGGAATCTTTTCGCAAGATCACGGCCGTTCATCCCGGGCATCACCATGTCGGTAATCAACAGATGGAGCTCCCCGCTGTGCTCCCCGGCCATCCGGATCGCCACTTCCGGCGTTGCAGCGGCCAGAACCTCATACCCCTGCTGCTCCAGCATGATCCTGCACAGGTCCAGAATGGCCGACTCGTCCTCCACGACCAGCACCGTCTCATGGCCGCGGATCGTCGATTCCTGCGGTTTTTCGGCTTTGGCCTGCTCGGCTTCGCCCAGGTGCCGGGGCAGATAAATCCTGAAGGTTGTTCCGTGGCCGGGCTCGCTGTAAACATTGATGAACCCTTTGTTCTGCTTGACGATGCCATAAACCGTGGCCAGCCCCAGGCCCGTGCCTTTCCCCACCTCCTTGGTGGTGAAAAAAGGTTCAAAAAGCCTGTCCTGAACCTTCTTGTCCATGCCGTGACCGTCATCACTCACGGCGAGGAGAATATAGTCTCCGGGTGAAATAAAGTATGGATACCCGGCGCAAAAGGCCTCATCGATATGAATATTTTCCAATTCGATGGTGACCTTGCCGACACCGGTGATCGCGTCACGGGCATTGACACAGAGATTTGCCAGAATCTGGTCCACCTGTGAGGGATCAATCTTCACCGGCCAGGAGTTCACGCCCGGCAGCCAGGACAGATGAATGTCCTCCCCGATCAGCCGCTGCAGCATTTTGAGCATGCCCTCCACGGTCTGGTTCATGTTGATCACCCGGGGGGATACTGTCTGTTTGCGGGCAAAGGCGAGAAGCTGGCGTGTAAGATCGGCGGAACGCTCCGCTGCTTTCCTGATTTCCAGAAGATGGGCGTAAAGGGGCTGGTCCGATTCTGTATCTCCCATGGCCATCTCCGCATGGCCGAGGATCACGCTCAGCATGTTGTTGAAATCGTGGGCAACCCCGCCGGCTAACCGTCCCACGGATTCCATCTTCTGGGCCTGGTTCAGGCGTTCCTGCAGCTGCTCTTTTTCCATCTCGGCCTGTTTGCGCTGGCTGATGTTGCGGCATACATGAACGAGTCCGGAGGGGGTGCCGTCTTCGACATGGAATATGCCGCTGATGACTTCGTAAGGGATGCGCCTGCCGTCTTTCAAAATGAGATGGTATTCATAGGGCCCCTGCTTTTTTTCTTCCATGATCCGAACCACATTCCGGGTCACCCTTTCATGATCCTCGGGTGAAATGAATTCAAGGATATTGTGACCCTGCACTTCTTCTGTACGGTAACCTCCTATATTGAGAACATTGTCATTTGCAAAGAGGATCTTGCCATCGAGGTCGGTACGAATGACAATATCAGGGATCGTATCGACCAACTGCGTATAGACTTCCTCGCTTTCGCGCAGGGCTTCTTCGGCCTGCTTTCGTTCCGTAATGTCCAGCAGGATACCTTCATAGACGATTCGGTCTGCATGGCGCGTCGGGATGGACATGGCGTG
>CAZXIP010000129.1:0-5985 GCA_964640755.1 uncultured Smithella sp.
ATCTGATGATGCGACCGGTTCACCTGTTCTGTATATTCCGTTGAATAGTTTATACATTATTTTAGCGTTTGTTCCATCCTGATGCTGCCGATAATTCATCCCAATCAATTCATCTCTGGAATATCCAAGAATATTGCACTGTGCATCATTCACAAAGGTATAATTACCCGCAAGATCAACCTCGTAATAGCCTTCTTCCATCTGTTCTATGATAGTGCGATATTTTCCCTCGCTCTCCAGCAATGCTTCTTCGGCCTGCTTGCGTTCGGTAATAACAAGCTCAATTCCATCCCACCGAACGTCGCCATTTTCCATCACAGTGGGCGTTGATGACAGGTGAGACCACCTTATTCCTCCCGAAGGTTCCCTCTCCCGCACCTCCACCAAAAAAGTGGATAACGTTTTTAAGGCCTCATCTTCAGCTTTCATTAACAAGACGGCATCATCTTCATGAACATTGCCGTATATGCGATTCGCATCAGCCATGACTTCTTCCGGTGTTGCGCCGTGCAGCCTTTTTACCGAATCGCTTACATAGGTAAATTGCCTTGTTCCGTCAGCCTTCTTCATAATCTGATAGATCATGCCCGAGGGAAGATTGTCGCTGATAGATTTGATACGAAGTTCATTCTCACGCAAGACCTCGTTGAGCAACCCAAGTTCTTCATTTTTCCTGTTGAGCAGTTCTTCGGCCTTTATCCTTACCTTGATCTCGCTTTCATAACTGCGGGCCAGAAGCCAGATCATCATTGATATACTCACGAGAAAACCAACAATGAGCACAACCCTGTTTACAAAAACAATTTCAGCCGTTCGAAAGGGTTTTATGTACCCAATGGATATCATCCAGGCAAGGCCAAGATATGTCACCAGGCAGATTACGAGGGCGACCCACATTTTCCGGTACCCGTAAATAAATGCAACAAACATGATCAGAATTGCATACATGAAATTGCCCGGTGCATCGATTCCGCCGATATAGTTTGCGTTGACCGCAGGGAAGTACATCAGCAGCGGGAGGATGATACCGGCAGCTCGCCAGAATCCGGCTTTCGTGAGCGACATGGCCCCGAAAAGAAGGATCGAAAGAATGACAAAAATCAGCAGCGTATCAAAAGGCATTTTGCCTAACAGGTACAGGATACAGGTTATCAGGGAAAAAGAGAATGTAATGCTAAATGAAAAAAACAACAAATTGCGGGTGATATATTCCCGCCTTGCCATTTCCGGATCGGTTTCGTTTAAAGTACGGATGAATGTTAATGGGTTCATCTTTTTATCATTTTGATTTTACATTACTTATTTTTTTAAACTATATGAAACCTGATGATATATGTCAATGCAATAACAGTCGAAAAGCACGGGGAGCATCCTCTTTGATTTTCTCCCTCGTGTCACCGCGAAACGTTAAAACGGACCTTGTTCTTCCCGACAGTCTCATCATACCGGACCTCTCCCTCTTTCCCGACCCATTCAATCTTTTCCATTATCAGAAGTTCATCCGGGCCGGCATCAATGATGGCCAGGGCTCTGCCGCCATTTTTTAGCCTTCCCACCACACCCCCCTGTAACGGATTGCCTGCACTGTCATGCCGGATCACATATGCCTCAACCATAAGAGATCCGGATGCCTTCTCAACAGGCATGGGGAGAGCCTCTGCATCAATGGCACGCTGTGTCAACGAATCATCTCTGTCATTCCATGGGTGCACAGGAGGTGTCCCGGCGTAAATGCCGATGGCATGCTTGGTCAGGTACCAGCCGTTTGCCGTCACCATGGCTTTAAGCGCGCGGTCTTTTCTGATGAGCTCGACGACCGTCGCGATGGCATGCGTCACATAGTTATTTCCCGGACCGCCAAAGAAGGGAAGTCCTCCGGTTACACTTAAGTCCCTCGGGTCGTCATCCGGAATACCGATCTCTTTCCGGGCAATCTCAAAGGCGGAAGGAAAACAACTGTAGATATCGAAGACACTGATGTCGTCAGGGGTCAGATCGGCCTGTTTAAGAGCGATGCGTGACGCATGGCGTATGGCCGGTGATTCGTGCAGGCATGGCCTTCGTGTAACATTCCAGATATCGTTGAAATCCGCTCCACCAATGGGATAAACCCATTTATCCCGGTGAATACCAAGTAAGCGCGCAGTGTCTTCCGTGGTCATAATGAGCGCAGCAGACTGATCCACATCAACATTGGCATTCATGTACTTGGTATAAGGGTATCCGACGTACCGGTTCTCCGGAGAAGGCGTAGCAATGATCTCAGCCGACAGCGCATTTTGAGACCACGCGAAGGGATTTTTCGAAGCAATCCGGGAAAGACGTTCGAAGGATTTCCCCATGTACATCCTGTGTTCATCGGGAAACCTGCCGGATGAAGCCCTTAATGATGTCTCAAACAACGGATACATCAATGAAGGAAAAAACAGGTCATATACCTCCTCGATTTTATCCACGCCGCTCGTATTCTCGCCGTCGATCCGGTCTGGAGGCACGCTCGGGGGCCAATCCAGCACAACATCACCCTTCATGGCCCGTCGCAGGGAATAGATGGCTTCCGCTCCGGTCATGAGAACGGCCCTGCAACGGCCCGCTGCCAGGTCCCTGGCAGCTCGGTTGAAAATCATCTGCGGTGTATTGCCCCCGATCGGGAGATAAGAGGCCTGAACCGGCTTGATGCCAAGCATGGCCGAGAGCATACCGGGGGCGTCCCGGTAGGACCACTGGAACAAATTCATTACATATACGCAGTCGATAGAATTTTTTAATTCCGATACACCTGAATCGCTCAAGGCATCTGAGCTTGCCTTTACCATGAGGCTGAGCGGGTCCAGAGGCCTTTCTGTTTTCTTGTGCTGTGTGAATTGTGCTGCGCCCACGATGACGGGAGAAGAAGACATTCGCATTTCCTCAAAAGATGATTTCACGATCAACACTGCCGATACAATTTTTTCATATTTGACTGGACAATAACTTCTTTTTATATAGAAAGATTGTAATGAAAGTCAGCACGGTATGCAATGAATAAAAACTGTTCGGGAAGATATTCTGGAATCGCCTGGAGGTGACAGGTTAAACGAGAATAAGGATGTAAGCAGATCATCTACCGGTGGGTCTTTCCGGGAAATCAGCCCGTCTCTTCGTCAGGACCGGCACCATAGATTGTTGACTGTATTATTGATAAAGCAGAATCCATTTTTGCCGGTGTCCTTTTTCCTGCACATGGCCTCATCGGCCTGCCTGGCAAGCTGGTCTATATCCTCACCATCGAATGGACAAAGCGCAATCGCAATGTTTGTCTGAACGACAGCAGGGTTCCCGTCAAAAATAATAGGTTGTGAAATTAAAGTGATGATGTTTCTGGCAATTTGAGATGCATTCTCAGGCGTGTGGATTCCGTTTGCAATGACCAGGAACTCGTCCGCGCCACCCAGGGCAACAGTATCGCTGTCACGCACGCAGGAAAGAATCCTTTTCACCACTTCTCTGAGCACATAATCTCCTGCGTCATCTCCCAGATCATCATTGATGGTCTTTAAACCATACAGGTCAACAAACATCAGGGCCGTCAGATTCTTATCCCGCCGTGCACGGCGTATAGACATAGACAGGCGATCCTTTGCAAGTCTGATGCCTGGCAGGTCCAACAATACATCGTCGTTTGTTGCCGTCTTTTTATTTTGAGCGTCCTGGGGCTTCACACCTTTCATCGTTTTATTGAATGTTTGACCGGCATTGTCTGCATGGTTCAGAGGGTACCCTGATTCCATCAACGATACGGATTTTCTAAAAGGAGCGTATATTTTGCTCAGGCAAACTTCGATTTCCGAGGCTTTTGCAAGGTAAAAATAAATATTTTTGCCTCTGGGCAGCGCTTTTTCCAGAGTTTCAATAACGGATAAATGCGGATCGGCCACGGCCGCGGTCACTTTCGTTTTGCTATTGCTTATTACGATAATGTGGTTTTCCAACGCATACTTTTCGCCTATGATCTTTTGCAAAGATGGTTTTACTTCATAATCTTTCAGCATGACCGTGGGCATACTGAAGTGTGCGGAAAGAGCATGGATATAGTGCTCTTCACTGATGATGCCATTTTCAGCCAGCAGAGTGCCAAGAGGTTTGTACACACCTCTATGCTTAAGATGCGTCTGCTGCAGGAGATTATCGTTTAACTGCTCTGCGGATATGACATTTAGTTCGACAAGAACCTGTCCTAGTTGTTTTCTTTTGTTGCTGTAGTGAATCCCCTTGATGATCAGGGACTGGGGAAGACCCATTTCACAGAGGATCTGCCCCAGATACTTTTGCGGTGCCTGTCTTTTTCTTTTCAGGGCTTCATCCAGATCATGCTCAGTGATAATTTTTTTCGAAAGGAGAATCTGGCCAATTTTTTCAGTTGAGGCCCCTGCCTGTTTAATTTCAAATTCGAGCTTTTTGGCGGCAGCCGTCAGATTACGCAACGCGTTTTTGAGATTTATCCGGGAATCAGATTTAGAGGCCTCCACTTCACAAGGTATTTGTTCCTGCGCCTTTCCCTGTTCCTGTTTCTCCTGTTCTGTAGCCTTGCCATAACCGGATGACAGGACAACTTTTTTCGAAGGAAGATTCTGGCCAATTTTACTTGACGATAATTCAGCCTGTTTAATTTTGTTTTCAAGGCTTTTCGTGACAGCGGTTAAACGGTTTAACGCTTGTTGGAGATTCACACGGGAACCGGATCGCAAAAAACCATTTTCACGCGGTGATTGACTCGATAACCCCTCTGATTCCTGTTTTTCCCGTACAATGCTTTCGGTTGAAACCGATCCCACAGTACTTTTTTTAAAAACCAGAACCTGACCAAGCTTTTCAGGCATAATATCCACCTTTTTAAGTTGTCTGCCTGTTTCTTAGATACACTCTACCGTAAGAAAAATAAAGCAATAAAAGTGCCACTGGCTTTCATTTCTTCACCAAAGTTTATGCAAACACAAAGACCATCAAAAGTTTGAATATGATGCTAACCGAGCAGGCCATCACAGCATTATAACCGGCACTGTAATATGTAACTATGTATTTGTTAATACAGATTATACTCCTCATCCAAAGGGTTTTCTGCGGAGTGACTCCTCCATGATGAGGAAGGCGGGAGAAACAGCTTTCGGGAATAAATAAGCACGGATAGTTTGCAGAAATAATCAGTCAAAGATGCTTTAAATAAAAAGGAATGTAAAATTATGAAGGGAGATCAACATTTTTTGGAGATGAATAATTGTTTGTCTGCAGGGAAGCTTGTAACACACCGCCGCTTGTTACAATAAAGTTAACATAAAACCCATGTTCGTTATGGACATAAATTCATGTCTTCATTAAGAAACTTTTATCCAGCTCATGGAAGTTGATATCCTTCCTCACGGAATAATTTTAAACAGGCCATGGCAACAGTCTCTTCATACAATATTCCCTTGTTCTTCTCAATTTCTTCAAGGGCGGCATTAAGCCCCAAACTCGGACGATACGGACGATGGGACGCCATGGCTTCCACAACATCGGCCACGGCCATAATACGGGCTTCTATAATAATTTCATCTCCTTTCAGGTTTTTGGGATAACCGGATCCGTTGATCCGTTCATGGTGTTGATAAACGATTTCCGCAAGCGGCCAGGAAGATTCCACATTTTTCAGCATCTCGTATCCATTCAGAGAGTGTTCTTTGATCATCGAAAATTCGATGTTTGTCAGTTTCGAAGGCCTGGTCAAAATCTCTGCGGGGACTGATAATTTCCCGATATCATGAATGGATCCTGCCAGACGGATTCCTTCAATCTTATCCTGAGCTAATCCCATCTCCGAAGCGATAGCACAGGCCAGATGTGCAACCCGGGACTGGTGACCGGCCGTGTAGGGATCCCTGGCCTCCACTGCGGAAACCAATACCTGAATGGTCGTACCGACCGCTTTTCTGAGACTTTCGAGGGTTTGTTGAAGTTTTGCCTCTGTTT
>CAZXIP010000130.1:0-5950 GCA_964640755.1 uncultured Smithella sp.
TGGCCGCGTCATTGGTGTGAAGCGTCGAAAAGACCAGGTGGCCGGTCAGTGATGACTGGATGGCGATTTCCGCGGTTTCCCGGTCGCGGATTTCACCGACCAGGATGACGTCGGGATCCTGACGCACAATGGAACGGAGGCCGGCGGCAAAGGTCAGATCAATTTTGGGATTTACCTGAATCTGTCCCACACCGTCCATCTGATATTCAATCGGGTCTTCGATGGTGATGATGTTGATTTCCGGCCGGTTGATGGTGGAAAGCGCCGCATATAACGTTGTGGTTTTTCCGCTGCCGGTAGGCCCCGTCACCAGGATAATCCCATAAGGTGACTTGATCAGCCCCTCCAGCAGTTTGATTCGCTCGTCGTGCATGCCCAGATCGGAGAGCATCAGAATATTGCCCGATTTGTCAAGAAGACGCAGCACCACCCTTTCACCGAAAGCCGTAGGGATCACGGACACACGCACGTCCACCAGACGGTCGGCAATCTTCAGTTCAATCCGCCCGTCCTGCGGAAGGCGCTTTTCAGCAATGTTGAGTTTGGCCATAATCTTCAGGCGGGACGTGAGCGGTGACTGAATCCGTCGCGGCAGGTTCAGGATGTCATAGAGAATCCCGTCAATCCGGTAGCGGATTTTTAACGTTCCGGAGTAGGGTTCAACGTGAATGTCACTGGCACGGTCTTTAATGGCGCCGGAAACCAGCAGGTTGACCAGTTTGATGATCGGGGCGTCGCTGGTTTCATCGAGAAGGTCTGCTGTTTCATTGATTTCCGATATCAGGTCGTCCGCCGTCTCTTCGCTTATTTCTTCAAAGTAATCTTTGGCTGAAGAGCGGCTCATATCGTAGGCCAGATTAATGGCGGCGTTGATCGCGTCCTGCGAAGCAAGAACAACCGGCATGTCCTGCATTTGCAAAAGCAGCCGCAAATCGTCGGCCGGCTGAAAATTCACGGGATCATTGACGGCGATCACCTGAATCTCCGTGGTGATGATCGGAACCATCCTGTGTTTTTTTAAATAATGGATCGGAACACTTTGCGTAAAATCGATATTGATGCTCTCCATCGGCAGCTGCGGCCAGAAGGGTATGCTGAAATGCTCGGACAGAATCTTCAGCAGACGGATTTCATCGATGGCTTTTTTACGGATCAACAGCTCAAAGAATCCCGTGTCGCCTTTGCGTTTATGCCCCGCTTCAGCCTCGGTCAGATATTCGGGGAGTACCCCTGCGGCAAGCAGTTTTTCATTCAGGGATAAGGCCTTTTTTGTTTCGGGGGCGGCATCTTTTTTATCATGACCGGAGGAAGCATTCAGCGCTGTCAGAATTGTGGACATAATCACCACCGCCTTTTATAGGCTAAGGGTTTACCGGCGCGCCGCCGGCGGCAGGCTTTCTGGGTTCGGAAGGATACCGTTCACGGCTTCTTTCATTCAATTTGATGATTCCTTCAACCACTTCACCCATCGAACCTCTTTTTTCCACATAGAGTTTGCTGGCATCCTTCTGCGTTCGAACAATATGCGGCGTGAGAAATATATATAGATTTGTTTTTTCCCGTGCCACGGTTTTCGCCTTGAACAGCCAACCCATAATTGGAATTTCTCCCAAAAAGGGAACCTTATTAGTGCTGTCATCCGTGCTGTCGCCTACCAGACCACCGATGACAACCGTTTCGTTGTCTTTGACGACCACGGTTGTTTTAGCCGTTCTTTTTAAGGTTGTCGGTATTGACGGCTTGGTTGTATCAGTGGACACACCGGAAATCACCTTCGTTACCTGTTGAGAGATCTTCAGCCTGATGAAGTTCTCCTGGTTGATGTTTGGCGTGATGTTCAGGATAACCCCGACGTCCTTGTATTCATAAGTATTGTAATTCACCGGGTAGGCGGAAGTCGTTGAAGTGGAATCCTGCCTCGTCAGATACGGCACATTCTCGCCAACGTTAATTTCCGCCTCTTCATTATCCAGCGTCAGCAGCTGAGGCGTCGAAAGAATGGACACATCGGTATCATTCTTATAGGCTTGAACCATCGCGCCGATAGAAGGGAACAAGACATCACCAATTTTAATGCCCGCACCGATAATGCCCATGGAAAAACCACTGGGGAGGCCTATGGCGGTTGTCGCACTGTCAATAGCGGTAGCGGTCAGCCCCGACAGCACGCCGGTTCCCGAACTGGCAAAAGCCGCCGACTTGGATCCGTCAATCCCGCTTATCGAACCGGTATCCTTCACGCCACTCCATTCAACGCCTAGTTTGAAATCCTTGTTGGCCTTGACTTCCATAATCAGGGCCTCGATATAAACCATCGGCCTCGGCACATCGAGCTGTCTGATGATGTTTTCGAGAATCTTGTAATCCTCCCGTTCGGCCATGATAATCAGGGTATTGGTGGCTTTATCGGGCACAATCTGGACATTCCGGGAAACAACGGGCGCGGTAACTTTTTGTCCGGCCGCGGCTGTCCCGGTTGCGGCTGCTGCGGCCGCACCGCCCGTTTCCTTGACAATGTTATTGAGCACCTTGGCCAGATCTTCCGCAACGCTGTTCTGCAGACGAAAGACCTGGATATTGGACTCGCCGCGCGGCACGTCTTTATCCATCATCGCCACCAGTTTGCGGACGTTTGCCGTATCAGCGACACTGGCAAAAATGATGACCGAATTGGTTCTGGGATCGGCTACAATCTTCACCGGCGACGTATTGGCCCGGCGCTGCTGAAAGACGCCCGTCAGGGATTTGGTCACTTCCGATGAAGAAGCATTTTTCAGGGGAATGTAGGTAATCTGCTCGCCTGCTCCTTCCACATCGAGCGCTTTGACGATTTCCTGCATCCGCCGGATGTTGGACAGATAATCGGTGATGATCAGGATATTCGCCGGCGGATAGGAAAGCACCGAGCTGGTTTTGGGAATGATCGGATCCAGCACTCGCTTGACTTCATCGGGATTGGATCGCTCAAGTGTAATAATCTGGGTGATCATCCGGTCATCCGACTCGGAACCATTCTTTTTAGATCTCGTTTCCACGCTCTTTTCACGGGCAATCGATGAGGGCACGATCTTGATGATATCTCCCACCGGAACCGTGGCAAAACCGTTTACTTCCAGAACCGACAGAAACACTTTATAGACATCCTGAACCGGGATCTTTTTGGGGGAAACGATCGTGACCTTGCCTTTCACTTTTTCATCGATGATGAAATTCTTTCCGGTCAGCTCGCTGATAAACTTCACAAAGACTTCAATGTTCACATTGTCAAAATCCAGCATAACGTATTTGCCGGCGTCCGTTTTCTGCGCGGATTCCATAAACGTTTTTTTCGCGGAAGGGGTATCTTCCGCCTTGCGCAAAATGGTTTCCTGCATCCGGACGGTCATTTCCGGATCCGATTCCGCTTCAGGCCGCTCGCTTACCGACCCGGCATTCAACGGACTGGCCTGATTCACCGCGCGAGGTGGTTGTTTCATTCCGGTCGACGACACAGCAGGCTTCGCTGTTGACGACGATCCTGCAAATCTTCCTTCGTCAATCCGGGCGGCCCAACCGGGCAACACCGCACCCGCCATGAATATCACAGCCACTGCCAGACGTGATAGCAATACCCCAATGTTCTTCTTCATAAAAGCCATCTCACTTTTTTGGCACCTGCACCAGCTTTTTGAACTCCGTCAAATTTGCCAGGGTTTTTAAATCGTTGTCCCGAATCGCCCATTGAACGGCTTCCGGATTGAAGCCAATCGCCTTTTTCAGAAAATGCATACTGTTTTTTGTATCATTTTTTCGCGCATAAAGACAAGCCAGATTATAATGAGCATCAACATAACTGCCTTGTTTGTCAAGAGCTTCAGTGAAACTGGCAATGGCTTCCCTGTACCTGTTCTGCTGCATGAAAATCACGCCCAGGTTATTGAGGCTCGCCAGATGGTGCGGATCGATCTCCAATACCTTCTTGTACAGTGCCTCGGCCTGCTCGAGTTGCCCTTCGTTTTGCCTCTTGAGGGCCTGCGCGTAACGCACGTCAATCTCATTGCTGTCAATGGTGCTCTTTTCCGTCCCTGTTCCCTCTGCCCGGCCCGGCTGTCCGCCTGTTGCGGTCTGCACCGGTCCTTGGGATACGGCCGCCGGAGGAACACCCTGCCCGCCTTCAGGAGCATCTCTGAGCATCTCTTCGAGCATCGCCGATTCAGGCGCTTTGACCTGTTTCTTTTCTGCCGAATGCTGAACGGCCGCCATAACCGGCTTCTGAACCTGCCGGCTCTGTTTTTCCCGTGGCCAGTAGAGCAAAGCAGTCGCTGCGCCCACTAACAATAAGACGGCCAAAATCCCCAAGGCCCAGAACCGCCGGTGTGATCCGGACGTTTCTGCCTTCGGGGCGGAAAACACATCGATCAACTGCAAGTCATCATCTTTGTTTTCCCTTCGCGCCTTGCGCAAAGCGTCATTTATGTAACTCATAATATCCCCACGGTCAAGCACTTCCGGCGCAGGTCAGGCCGTCAGACGCATCCACAGTTTCCTTGCGGAACTGGATGTTTTCTGAAAGTAATCCATCCCGATGTCGTGCACCGCCTTGCGAACGATGCGGCGGTTAATCTTCATTGCGTTTTTTGTATAGGCAATCAGCAGCGCACGGTCGCAAAGCGCATTGATCCTTCTGGGAATCCCCTCGGAAAAATAATATATTGAATGATATGCTCCGGGAGTGATCTGAATCTTTCCGGGACCACCGGCCACACGAAGACGGTGGACGACATATCGCCTAACATCGTCGGGCGAAAGAGGACGAAGCTCGCAGCGCACGATGATGCGTTCGTTGAGCTGCCTGAGTGCCGGCAGAGACAGTGTCGTTTTGAGCTCCGGCTGGCCCACGAGGATGATGTTCAAAAGCTTTTCCTTTTCCGTTTCCAGGTTGGAGAGCATCCGGATCTGTTCGAGCACCCCATGCGAAAGATTCTGCGCTTCGTCAATGAGTAAAACCGCGTTTCGTCCCTCGGCAAAGTTCACCAGCAGAAATCCGTTTAATGCGTCCACGTATGCTTTCTTCGTTCTGGGCTCATCCGAAAGGGGGATGCCGAATTCCCGGCAAATGGTTTCCAGCAGATCCATTTCCGAAATGGAGGTGTTGAAGATAAGAGCCGTTTCCACCAGACCGTCAAGCACCGCCAGAAGAGCGCGACATATCGTCGTTTTACCGGTGCCGATATCGCCGGATATCATCATGAAGCCCTTTTTCTCCACGATTCCGTAAATCATATAATTGAGAGCGTCCCGATGCTGTTCGCTCAAAAACAGATAGCCCGGCTCAGGGGACAATTTGAACGGATTTTCATTTAAACCAAAAAACTCGGTGTACATGGGCAGTCAATTCTCCACATAAGGCGGCTTATTGAAAAGTATAATTAACCGTTTCTTTCTTCCCGCCGCGTATCAGGTTGACCGATACGCTTCCGCCCGCCTGCATGGCGTTGAATAAGTTGATGATATCGTCGGCACTCTCCAGTTTCTTATTATTTACATCCACAACAACATCCCCGTTTTGAATACCCAGGCGCTGATATACACTGCCGGGTACAATATTGGAAACGATAAAGCCCTGCGGGACGCCGGCGGAAAGGAAAGGCCTGACAATCGCCTGGCTCATGGCAGATTTTATATCACTCAAAGCCTGTACGGATTCCTGTCTGCTGATCCCCACGGATTCGCCTTGCGTAACGGAAGGCCCTCCCGTCAAAGCGCCCTTATCGACATCCTTGACTTTCATCACAAACTCTTTTTCTCCATCCTGCAGAACGGCCGTATTGCGCGTAATGCGGATCAGTCTGGCCGAACCGATCGTCTCTCCCATCTTGTACAGTTTCTGTTTGCCTTTGCCTTTTTCTTCAACAATAACATAGCCTATGGATTCATTTATGGCAACCGTCCCTTTCAAATCAAAGGCTGT
>CAZXIP010000131.1:0-5898 GCA_964640755.1 uncultured Smithella sp.
CTGGCCCGATATAAAGAACAGAATATGCTGCTGGAAGCGCAACGCCTGGAACAGCGCACGAACTTTGATCTGGAAATGATGGAGGAGATGGGCTACTGCCAGGGCATTGAAAATTATTCCCGCCATCTCACCGGCCGCAAGCCGGGCGAGCCGCCGCCGACGCTCATGGAATACCTGCCGAAAGACGCACTGATCATTATCGATGAAAGCCACGCCACACTGCCGCAGGTGGCCGGCATGTATCGCGGCGATAGATCGCGCAAGGAAACACTTGTTAAATACGGGTTCAGGCTGCCTTCCGCCCTGGATAACCGGCCATTGCGCTTTGAGGAATATGAAGCCCTGCCCAATCAGCGAATTTATATTTCAGCCACACCGGCCGTCTATGAGAGCCAAAAGGCAAATGGCATCCGCGTTGAGCAAATCATCCGCCCGACGGGCCTGATGGATCCGGAAATCGAAATCAAACCCGCTTCACAGCAAGTGGATGATCTGCTCGAAGAAATACGTCTGCGCGTCAAAAAAGAGGAGAGGGTGCTGGTCACCACGCTGACCAAACGCATGGCGGAAAATTTAACGGACTATTACAGCGGCCTTGGCATCCGTGTGCGTTATCTGCATTCCGATATTCACACGCTGGAACGGGTCAGCATCATCCGCGATCTGCGTCTGGGCGAGTTCGACGTGCTGGTCGGTGTCAATCTTCTGCGCGAGGGTCTGGATATCCCCGAAGTGTCTCTGGTGGCCATTCTTGATGCGGACAAGGAAGGGTTTCTGCGTTCAGAGCGATCGCTCATTCAGACCAGCGGCCGCGCCGCGCGCAACGTCGGCGGCAAGGTCATCATGTATGCCGACAAGATCACCAAATCCATTCAGGCCTGTCTTGACGAAACCAGGCGCCGCCGGATCATTCAGGCCCGGTATAACGAAGAGAATAACATCACCCCCGAAACCATCAAAAAATCGATCAGTAATATTCTGGGCTCCATATACGAAGCCGATTATATGACCGTGCCGGTAGACGCCAAAGGCAGGGCCATTCCCGCCCGGGAAGAAGATTTGCCCGCGTTCATTAAAAATCTGACGGCGGAAATGAAACAGGCGGCCAAAAACCTGGAGTTTGAAAAAGCCGCGAGCCTGCGCGACGAAATTAAGGAACTCAATAAGATCCTGTTGGAAATGGGGTGAACCCTTTGCATTTCCTTGTTTCCCGTCATTGCGGGGAAACCATCCTGGTGCCACCTACCTTGAAATATCAAACGAAGCGTTTGATATTTCATGGACGCTACTGGAAATGATCGGGGATAAATTGCCCTAACCGCCAAACACCCTGCAGTCACCGCTTTTCCACCCATTCGAAATACGTCTCGATGGCATAGACGGCCTCCTGGATCGTTCCGTAAACGGGAAAGCCGGCCTTACGCAGCGACTTGAAGGTATCGATCCTGATACGCTCGGCTTCCAGGTTGTTTTCCAGAAAGGAGATGAGGACGGGAATCACCGGCTTTCTGATGCATTCGGCCATCTGCATGATCGTGTCGGCGCTGTTCTTGATCTGGAGAATCATCTCGGCCTGGATAAGGTATTCAACGTCAAAGTAGGGAATGATCACGTCGATGTTGTCGTCCTGATCCATGGCCTTCATCGTATGCAGCATGACGTTGAGGTCAAAGCCGAAGGCGCCCAGATCGACGGGGTTTGTCGTTGAGGTGTTGACGCCCCTGATTTTTTCGTTGATCATGTGCTGCGTGCGGGGTTCCAGTTCGGGAAGCTCGATCCCTGCGGAAACGGCCAGGTCGGCAAATAATACCGAAACACCGCC
This sequence comes from uncultured Smithella sp., assembly GCA_964640755.1. Classification (GTDB taxonomy): domain Bacteria; phylum Desulfobacterota; class Syntrophia; order Syntrophales; family Smithellaceae; genus UBA8904. The sequence goes on from CAZXIP010000131.1 coordinate 1,823, forward strand.
GCCCGCGCCCAGAAACCCGACGCGCCTGCCGCCCGGGAGTTTTTTCGCGGTGCCCAGCATCGACAGGTTCATCAGTTGATCAAAGTCATCCACCAAAAGGCCCCCATGCTGCCGCACGGCTGCGGACCAGATTGTGTAGTTGCTGGCCATGGCACCCGTGTGGCTGGCTGCCGCTTTCGAACCCTGCTTCGTTCTGCCGCCTTTCAGGATGAGCACGGGTTTTCTGGCCGTCGTCCTCTTGAGTGTTTTGAGGAACCCGTTGACATTTTTGATGTCCTCGACATAGCAGGCGATCAGGCGGATCCTGTCGTCGTCCGCCAGGTATGCCAGGTAGTCCTCCAGCCGCAAGTCGATCTGGTTTCCGTAGGAGACGACTTTGTTGAGCCAGATATGGCGGGTTGTAGCCAGGGCTGCAAAACTCGACGTAATGCCGCCGGACTGCCCCAGGAAGGCGATGGCGCCCGGCTCTTCCTGATCCTTCAGGAGCTTGAAGGACAGCTTCGATTCGAAGCACTGCGCGCCGATGCAGTTGGGGCCGACGATGCGCAGATGGCCTTTACGGGCCTCGCGAACCATGTCTTTCTCCATTTGCAGATTGCCTGTTTCGCCGAATCCCGAGGTGAAAAAATGGATGAACTTAATGCCCTTGCGCACAGCCGCCCTGACGATGTCGATGGACTGCTCGACCGGTGCAGCCACCAGGGCATAATCGACCGGTTCCGGGAGGTCGTTGATCGACGGATAGGCCTTGATACCTGCGACTTCCGGGCGACGGGGATTGACGGGATAAAGCTTTCCGGCATAACCGTTCATTTGCTGGATCTGGAAATAGGGCATTTTCCCTCCACCCAGGTTGTCCGACGCGCCGATGACGGCTATACTTTGGGGATAAAATAATGCATCAAGATTCATTGCCTTCCTCCTTTACATCTCTGATCGAGATTCCATGGCATCTCTTTTTAGACCAGGATGGTTTTTGTTTTGATTACATAAACCTGCTGTGCCCGATCCGCTGGAAAGCCCAGAATGTGCTGGATGATGTCAATGGGACGGACAGAGCCGGTTTGGGCATGGCGCAGGGTTGTGGTCACCTTTTTTTCTCCGGCGTTCAATGTTATTGCCTCAACAAAGGGGCGGATGTCGCGGGTGACGGTTTTCCCCTTGGATTGCCGGGAAATCGGGAATGACGTTGCCGATATAAATCCTTCAATAGTATCTTTGATGTTATTCAATTGATCTTCATTCATGTCTGCAGGCAGCACCAGGTCGTAGGCAAAGCCGTAAAGTCCGTGGGCCAGCTCTTTCGCGACATAAGAAAGCAGTTTTATGTCTGTAATCTCCATGCCCTCGGGCAGGGCGGCGTTGATTTCGTTTTTCAGGTGAGACAAGTTTCCCGGATACTCGGCGGCGGTGACGTCCATATATTCCTCGAGGCTGGCCATTCCCACCGATGTGGCGGTGGCAAACGATATTTTCGGATGCGGATGGAAACCCGCCGAGTAGCAAAGTGAAAGGGAACTACGGCGCAGCGCGCGGGTGAGCGCCATGGCCAGTTCCAGATGCGATAGAAAGCGGGCGCGGCCGGTTTTGGTAAAGCTTAAACGATAGACTTTTTCAGGGTCTGAAGTTGGCTTGATTTTTTCCTGAGCCGCCGCTGGGCTAAGAGCTTTGTCCGAAAAGATATTTTTTGTGTCTGCAAAATCGCAGACGTTGCAATTCTGACAGGCGTCGTAGCGGCAATCGGGTGTGGCTTCCTGCGCGTCGGCTTTTTGTCTTTCCGAAAGCAGAAAGTCCCGGCTCACGCCGCAGTCGATATTGTCCCAGGGCAGGGGTTCCGTCGCTCTGCGCTCGCGCAGATAATCGTCAATGTTGATCCCTGTTTCCCGGATGGCTTCCTGCCACAGATCAAAACGAAATATTTCGTTCCAGCCGTCAAAACGGCAGCCTTTCCGGTAAGCGCACAAAAGCAGGTCACCGATTTTTTCATCGCCTCTGGAAAACAGGCCTTCCAGGACACTCATCCGGGCATCATGCCACTTGACGGTGAGATTGCGGTTATTCATTCTTTGGCGGATGAAGTTTTGCCGGGCGTACGTTTCATCCAGCGACAGCTGCTTTTCCCACTGAAATGGTGTGTGCGGCTTGGGAGCAAAGGTCGAAAGGCTGATGGTGACCTGGCCTCGGTGACGGGCCGCGCGCAGCGCCTGATAACCCAAGTCAATGATGCCGGCGAGATCGCTTTCTTCTTCATGGGGCAGACCGATCATGAAATACAGTTTGATGGATTTCCAGCCGGCGGCAAAGATTTTATCCACCGACTTCAACAAATCATCGGCGGTGTTGCCTTTGTTGATCACCTGACGCATTTTGTCCGTTCCCGCCTCCGGCGCCAGGGTGAAACTGGTTTTGCGGGTGCGCCTGATTTCTTCAATCAACGTCTCGCTTAACGATTCGACCCGCAAAGAGGGAAGCGCGAGGGCTACGCGCTCCGTGTAATGTTTTTGCATCAGGTTTTGAATAAGAGGTTCAATGCAGCTGTAGTCTCCGGAACTGAGCGACAGAAGGGATACTTCGTCATGACCCGTCGACTTCAGGGCCTGGTCGGCCATGTCCGCAATCAACTGCGCGTTTCTCTCGCGGTAAGGACGCCAGAGCATGCCCGCCTGACAAAACCGGCAGCCCCGGGTGCAGCCCCGGGCGATTTCCAGGACGATGCGGTCATGGACGGTTTGCATGAGCGGCACGACCGGTGCAACCGGATGAGGCCAGGCGTTGAGATCAATCGCTTTTCGCTTTTTAATGACGGTATCTTTGCCATGCACTCGAGGGACATAAATTCCGTCAATGCCCGCGAGCCTGACAAGCAGGGCGTCTCTGGAGATATTTTGTTTTTTACCGGCGGCTATGGTGGCGGTAATTTCCGCAACCACTTCTTCTCCTTCGCCGATGACAAAGGCGTCGATGAAAGCGGCAAGTGGCGCGGGGTTAAACGCGCAGGGGCCACCGGCGATGACCAGGGGGTGATGGTTGAGACGTTCACCGGACTTAAGCGGGATTTCTCCCATGTCCAGCATATTGAGCATGTTCGTGTAGGACAATTCATACTGCAGCGAAAAGCCTATGATGTCGAAACCGGCCATTGGACTGGCGGATTCAAGCGATGTCAGGGGAAGATGGCGCAGGCGCATCTGCTGCTCCCGGTCCGGCCAGGGCGCAAAACACCGTTCGGCGGCTACACCGGGAAGTGCGTTTAAAACGGCATACAGGATCTGCAATCCCAGGTGGGACATCCCCACTTCATACGTATCGGGAAAGGCCAATAAAAAGCGCACATCGGGCTTTGCCTTGTGGATGGAGTTAACTTCGGCGCCGATGTAGCGGCTGGGCTTTTCAGCGCCGGCCAGCAGCGCATCGAGAATGTCCTGGGTCATTATTTGCTTTCCGTTTTAGGGTTGTGTAGTCCCGGTTATTCTGCTCGTTCCGGATAAGGGGCAGCTTGATACTTGAAGGGGTTCAGCCTGATGTCTCTGAGCAGAGACAATGCCATTTTCTTTGCGAAATTCGGGGACGAAAGATAACCGAGCGAATTGTTCTTAAATGTGTTCAAAAGCTCGGCACGGATAGAATCTTCATCGTTGTCATTGACAAATGATCTCTCCATTTTGTGTTCGTAAGTCAGTTCATCTCCCAAAAATTTTTTCAGCTGATGACAGTCTTCGGGCGACGCGAAGAAAGAATCCAGAACCTCAATTTTTACCTGAAAATATAATTCCACTTTTATGGTATCTTTGGCAATGCGCCGGGAGGCATCGCTGATGATCAGCGTCAGTCCGTTGGGAAGGTCGATCGTTTCGATTAATTCCATTCGTTTCCTGTTTCCTGTTTTTTATTTTACCAAACCGCTCTCAAAGAATAACAAGGCCTTCAGGGAGGAGGTTCCTGCCGCCGCATTGATTGAATGCGTCGAGGCAACCGGTCCCGGTTTTTCGGGGCCTGCAAGGCTGGCCCAAGAGAGCGAAACGGTAATACCATTTTTATTCTTGACCTGCAACGCCAATCCTCCTATAAAGCTGACC
>CAZXIP010000132.1:0-5894 GCA_964640755.1 uncultured Smithella sp.
TCAGGGGCAAATCGCTTTCGACAATAAAATCGACACTGCTCAGATGAATCACCGTTTCGCCGTGGGTTACCGGCATGCTAGGATTGATCTCCGCGATAACCAGAGAGGCCTGCTTGATGACGATGTTAGCCACATCCACCGCAACACCCAGAGACACAAAACCTTTATCGTCGGGCGGGGATGTCAGAATGATCGCGACATCGACCGCCACCGCCCCGCTTAAGAAAATGTAGGGCAGTTCCATGAGATTGGCTGGGATAAAATCGACCTTGCCATCGGCGATATCCTTGCTGATGCTCTCTCCGATGTTGAACGTCTTTAAGCGGTATTGGCGGCTCTCATTCGGAGAGGTCAGGTACTTTCCCAGTGTGATGAGCTGTATGATTTCCAGGTCGCGGATGTTGTTCGCGTCGGATTGCGCGATGGCGGACAGGAGTTTCCCAGGGGCCGCGACACCGCTCGTCGCAAATATTTTCTGACCGGGTTTCAGTTTCTCCAGCACCTGGTCGGCGCTGATCACTTTGGAGCTGTAGTCTGTCCCGGGAGTTATTGGTCTTTTGTTCATAGACAATCCTTAAAAAGCGTCTTTCATTCATGCCGTTGTTTCCGTACGCACAGGTAACAGATAACACAAACGTCTGAAAAAATCTGCCATAACTTCCTGTCCTTGCCAAACTACTTTGAAATATCAGTATCTTCAACACGGTTTGTCCAATGATTGACCGACAATGCATTTATCGTTTCGGATGAGTATCCACTTGACAACAAATGCCCGACATCAGTAATAGTGTACAAGAAAATCAAAATGTTGCCCTGCCGGCAAGAGCCATTGGGAAAAACAACGAAGAAAAGGCGGACCTGTGAGAAAAATGAAAAAAGTGCTGGTTGCCAATCGGGGGGAAATCGCCCTGAGAATTATCAGAACGGTTAAAGAAATGGGTCTCGATACCGTGGCGGTGTATGAAAAACCCGACCGGGAAGCGTATTTTTTGCGTTTCGCCGATCAGGCAATCATGATAGGAGACGGCCCCCGCAAGGATTACCTCAACATTGACAAAATCATCTGGGCGGCCCGGAAATCCGGAGCAGACGCGATTCACCCCGGCTACGGCTTTCTGTCTGAAAATCCGGAGCTGGCTTCGGCATGTGAAGAGGTTGGCATTACCTTCATCGGACCGCCGCCCGGGGTTATTCGCGATCTGGGCAACAAGGTTGTTGCCCGAGACATCATGAAAAAAGCCAATATTCCTTCAACTCCGGGAACCGGAACGCTGGCCGATGGTGAAGAAGGCATCCGCCAGGCCGTCGCATTCGGAAAAGAAAAGGGGTATCCGGTCATGTTCAAAGCGCTGGCCGGCGGAGGCGGACGCGGCATCCGGAAAATCAACAGCGAACAGGAACTTCGGGCGCAACTGCCGCAAGCCCGCTCCGAAGCCCGTTCCGCATTCAATGACGATAGAATCTACATTGAAAAATGCATTGAATCCCCCCGTCACATTGAAGTGCAGATTCTTGCCGATGTCTACGGCAATGTCATGCACCTCGGCACAAGGGACTGCTCCATTCAGCGCCGCCATCAGAAACTTCTTGAAATCGCGCCTGCCGATTTGCCGCCCGACGTTCTTGAAGCGATCCATCAGACCGCCATCCGGGCGGCCCGCCAGGCAGGTTACGTAAATGCCGGAACCGTGGAGTTCCTGGTCGATCAGAAAACAAACGAATTCTGGTTCATGGAAGTCAATACCCGGCTTCAGGTGGAGCATACCGTCACGGAAATCCTGACGGGCATCGATATCATTCGCCAGCAGATTCTCCTCGCCGCTGGCGGCAGACTCGAAATTCCCGAAGAAAGAGTCCACCTCGTTGGCAAAGCCGTCCAGGTGCGCATCAACGCGGAAGATCCCAAAAATAATTTCATGCCCGAAGGCGGAAAGCGGGTCGAAGTCTACCAGTCTCCCGGCGGACCGGAAATCCGTCTGGACGGGATTGTTTATCAGGGCTATAAAATACCGACCGATTATGATTCACTGCTGGTGAAACTGACGGTTCGCGGCTATTCCTGGGAGCAGACCATTCAGCGCCTCAGACGCGCGCTGAAAGACTTTCTGATTATCGGCCCCAAGACAACCATCCCCTTCTATCTGGCTCTTTGCGAAGAAAAGGATTTTTGCAGCGGGCAATTCAACACCAGCTATCTCGATTGTCACCCGGAAATATTTGATTACCCGGATACGGAACGAGAAATCGCAAAATTATCCAAACTGATCGCGGAAATTCATGCCAGGAAAATAAATCCCTATGCTTATTAACGCATCCGACAGGCAGCACTGAGGAGTATTATTTATGAAAAATGTACCAGCAGGCAGAATCACACCCCGGGAGCTCAAAAGCGCGGGGGTCATACCTGTTCTTGAAAAAATGCGCAAGCAGAAAGGGTACTACCTGACCAATACGGAAAGAGACCTTTCGCAGTCGGATTTTAAAAACCGGATCATGCCGCACACGCAAATCCTGGTGGCGCCCGAAAGAAACGCGGCGGGATTCTTTTCCCTGGAAATAACCGGCGGCGCGTCGGTGCACGTCGACATGCTGCGCAAACAGATGAACCCGATGGAGAAGCTGGAAGTGCTTGCAGGCTATATGCCCGATACACTTTTTCAGACACTCTGCCGCGGAATCAATTTATTCGGCTACAGGCCTTATCCGGAAAACGTCATCAGGCTGACGGTTGAAGCCTTTGCCCGTTTCGTCCATGTCTGGCGCGTTTTTGATTTTTTGAACTATATTCCCAACATGATTCCCGTCTATGAAGAAGTCAAAAAAGCGGGCAGGATTCTGGAGGCGGCCGTCTGCTTCTCAACGGGGCCGGAGCATACCGATAAATTCTACCTCAAAAAAGTAGCGGAGATTCTGGATGTGACCGGGCCGGACATTCTGCTGGCCATCAAAAACCACGGCGGACTGGGGTCCCCCAAACGCATTGGCGAGCTGGTGCGGGCAATTTCCCATAAATATCCCGATCTGATGATTCATTACCACGGCCATAATACGGACGGCAACGAAATTGGACGCATTGTGGCGGCGGTGCAAAACGGCGCGAAAATCGTGGACGCCAGCGATCACGCGCTCACGGGCTTCTACGGCCCGCCGCCATTGCTCACCGTCGTCAACACCCTCGAAGATTACGGCTATGAAGCCATCGGGCTCGATAAGCAGGCGGTAATCGAAACGTCCAACAAGCTGAGGCATGAACGTCTGCATTACCGTGATTTTGAATCGCAGTTCTTTGGTTTTGATCCAACGGTCCAGACGCACAAACTGCCGGGCGGCGCAACGGGATCGAGCTTTGAACAGGCCCAAAAAGGCGGATTTCTGGATCGTATGCCCGAAATCCTTCAAAATGAGCTGCCGAAAGTGCAGATTGAGCTGGGCAACTTCTGGAGCGTTACCCCCGGTTCACAAATTCTCTGGACCACCGCCGCAAACAATGTCATCAAGGGTCAGCGCTATAAGGACGCGAGCGATGACCTGAAAAATCTGCTGCTTGAGCGCTACGGTAAATTCCCGTTTTACCGTCCAGGCTGCGAAATATACGAAGCGGTCTTCGGCAAAGACTGGAAAAAAATTCTCCGCAACGAAGGCGGCTACCAGAAAATCGAGGATATTGACCTGGACATTGAAAAGCGAATGCTGGAGCATGCCCTGGGCAGAAAGGCCGGCGATGATGAGCTTGTCCTGTATCTCCAGCATCCAAATGACGCGGTAAGCTTTTTTAAGTTCGAGGAGAAATTCGGTAAAACCTGGGTGCTGCCCCCTGGCGTCTGGCTCAAGCGCGGCGGTTTCAGTTACGGGGAAAAATTTGAATTCCCGGATGCCTATGGTAAGCTGCACACGATTGAAATCGGCCCGCATCGGCGCAGCAAAGACGGGTCGCACGTCACGATTCTCGGTGTGGATTATCATCCTGAACCGATTCTGACCGTTGTCGAAGATGAAGAAAAAAGCAAAACGAAGGTTGCGACGCTCTCTGCAAAGGAAATCGAGACACTGGCCCGCGCGGGCGACATCCGCGCAACCATCAAGGGGCTGGTGAACCAGGTACCCGTAACCGATGGCGACGATATCGTCGAAGGTGATCTTCTGGTCGTTCTGGAAGCCATGAAAATGCTGACCAATATCATGTCCGAAGTCAACGGCAGGATAACGGAAATCTATGTCTCCCCCGGTTCATCCGTGGACATTGGTGACAAGTTGATGACGATTGAAATATTATAAAAATAAATAGACTTGGCAAAAGGCAAAGACTACATCTGATGCCGACGAGAAACTGAAAGATAGACAAGTCGTCCTGTTGCCTCATTAATAAATGTTGCCGAACGAAGAGCATGTGGAGAGAATGCTTGCTATTTCCTGGCTCGTATAGTAAAGTTTATTTAAGTTTAATCTGTTTTATTTTCGCTTTCAAGCAGCACATTCAGATTCACAGGTAAAACGGGTCCATAAGTTGAAAACTTATGGAGGTTATATTGATGGTCGGGCCGCCATCTGATTGAGAAAATCAGGTAGCGGCTTTTCATGTGGTCAGGCCGCCGGCTGATTATTGCAATCAGACAGCGGCTTTTTTTATGGAGGTTCAAAATGCAGATCCATTTTGAGATGGGTGAGTTATTGGTTATTGGAGTTCTGGCTATCCTTGCTCTTTTCTGGTTGATTCCAGTCATTGGAAAGAGAATCATTAATCGTCTAAAGAAAAAAGATGGAAAATAATGTTGGAGGGCTTTCAAGATGAAAACAAATAAAGAAGAAAATAAAAAAAGAATCAAGATAGGCCTGTTCGGCTTCGGCAAAACAGGCCGTATGGTGGCCGATGAGTTTTTTAAAGACGGCATTTTTGATTTGGAATGGGTCGTCAGGCGCACTCACAAAGATAATCACAAGTACGCCACTCGTCTTTTGGGATATGAAGTTGATGATGCACCGATTTATTCAGTCGAAGAGATTTCGCCCACCTTTTTCCAAAACAACACCGTTGATATTATTGTCGATTTTTCGAGTGCCAAAGCCCACAACCAATACCAATCCGCCGCTGATTTCGGCATTAAAATTCTTTCCGCCATTTCGAAATACAAAACAGAGGACGTGGATGACTTAAAACAAATGTCTGAAAAAACAGCGGTGCTTTATTCGCCAAATATAACCCTGGGCGTCAATTTTCTTTTGGTTGCATCACAAATCCTTCAAGGGATAGCTCCTCATGCTGATATCGAAGTTGTGGAAGAGCACTTTCGCGACAAGAAAGAACAGTCCGGAACCGCTATAAAAATAGCTGAAATTCTGGGGCTGGACAAGGATAAACATGTCAATTCCATTCGCGTGGGAGGAATAGTGGGCAAGCATGAAATTATTTTCGGATTGCCCAATCAGACCATCAGACTGGTTCATGAAAGCATCAACAGGGCGGCATTCGGACAGGGTGCAATTTTCGCATCCAAGTGGCTGGTTAATGCGCCCATCGGCATGTATTCGATGGAAAATATTATTGTCGACATGTTTAAGAGAAGCATCCCCGTTTATTAGCTTTCCTATGTATAAACAGTGTAACGTCATATTATACATGAGGAAACATAATTCATCTTCGCAATACTTTTCACATAAAACACTATCCATGCAAATTAAGCTTGATTATTGTTCGCTACTGTAATAAGATATATATAACTTTGGATCTTTAGAAATAAAGATTCGAAGGAAAGAGTTGAATTTAGACATTTTGAAGCACACAGGTTAGCTACCAGGTACTTTAGAGTCTTGGTGGCTTTTTTCATTTCTGCCATCGTGCTGATTCGACTTTTGAAAATTTATGAAAGGAGGATTAGAGCTATGTCAGAAGGTAAAGT
>CAZXIP010000133.1:0-5839 GCA_964640755.1 uncultured Smithella sp.
CTTATCCAGTTTTGTTGAAAGATCATCCGCGGCAAAAACCGTGGAAACGGCAAAACACATTACGATGAGAGCCATCAATAGTTTTTTCATAATCAACCTTTCCGATCATCCACCTCGCAGCAAACTGTCGAGACATGAATGAACGTTATGATATTGCAGCAAGCTGCGAAAAATTAACGCTCGTCCCGCGGAAGCGGGATTAAAAATCGCGGGGCAGTTCTTCCAATTCGGCCAGCGAAAAGACCGGGCCGTCCGAGCACACGTATTTATAACCAACGTTGCAGCGGCCGCATTTGCCGATGCCGCACTTCATCCGCATTTCCAGAGATGTCAGAATGTTCTCTTTCGAAAACCCCAGGTCAAAAAACACCGGCAGGGTGAACTTGATCATAACGGGAGGCCCACAGATCACGGCCACGGTATTCGCAGGCGACGGCGCGACGTCCTTGCAGACAGCAGGGACAAATCCTTCCCTCCCCTGCCAGGTCTCATTGCCTTTGTCCACAGTGATGATGGTCTTGATGTCGTCTCGCTTCTCCCACGCAGCCAGCTCGTCCTTATAAAGGAGCAGACCGGGAGTCCTTGCTCCGTAAATCACGGTAATTTCGCCAAATCGCGAACGATTGTCGGGATGCAGCATGTAGTTGATAAGCGACCTCAGCGTCGTAAAAGCAAATCCCCCGCCGACCACCACAATATTCTTCTTCTCCAAAAATTCAATCGGCCAGGAATTACCCAGAGGCCCGCGCAGACCGATTTTTGCGCCCTCGTCCATATCGTGCAGGGCCGCTGTGACCAGCCCCGGAACGATGGCGCCTGCCCGCTGAACGGTGAACTCCACATAGCCGGCCTGGGTCGGCGACGAGGCGATGCCGATGGGCGACTCTCCCTTCCCGTAAATGGACAGTTCGGCAAACTGGCCGGGCATATAGTTGAATTTCGCTTCATCTTCGGGATTCAGAAATTTCAGGCGAAATGATTTTTGGTCATGGGTATCCACTTCGTCGATAATTTTGATAATCTCGACCGGCATGGGAATGTATGGATTATCTGGGCTCATATTTTTCCTCAATCTGTATTTCGTGATCTCTTTAACACTATTCCTTCATGGCCTGATCCACGATGGAGAAAATATCGATATTCACCGGGCAGGCGCGCGTGCAGCGGCCGCAGCCGACGCAGGAAATCACGCCATACTTCCGAATATGATACGAATATTTATGACATACTTTCTGGCGGAGACGCTGATAGACCTTCGTGCGGGGATTGTGTCCACTGGCTTCCAGCGTGAAATCGGTAAACATGCAGGCGTCCCAGACACGGCGTCGGGTTCCCTGCCCGAAAAGGGTTTCGTCGCAAATGTCGAAACAATAACAGGTGGGACAGACAAACGTACATGCGCCGCAGCTTATGCAGGCATCAGAAATCCTCTCCCAGAACGGGGTCTTGTGGAAAAGATCCTCGAACTTTTTAGCGATGGACTTTGCCTCCACACAGGTAATACGTGTTTTAAAAGACCGGCCGGCCGCAACGGTGTCATCAAAATATTTCAGATCATCGGGTGTCGCGTCCGCAAGGTTGCTCATTCCGGCAAGGAGCTTTTCTCCTCTGTCTGTGACGGCTTTCAGCAGCAGATCATCGCTTTTTTTTATCATGAAGACATCACTGCCTTCAGGATCCGCCGCACCGATTCCCAGTGTTGAATAAAAATCCGCTCCGTCCGCCGGGGTGTTCACGTCGAATGCATAACCGAAGATCGCAGTGGCTTCTCTTCTTTTCTGCCAGTAGGGATCGACCGCGCCGGTGCCGCTGAAATGAATATCCATAATCTCAAAACTTTTGACATCGCAGGGTCGGACGCCGAAAAGAAATGCCGGCTTCAAACTCATTTCGACAGGCACCGCTTCCAGAACAGACTTCCCGGTCTGATAACGGACAAAATCTTCCATTTGCGGGAAAAAGACCGACTTGGGACTCATCAGCGTATTGTAAAAATTCAAATCCACCTGCTTAGCATCTGATACTTCACGGAAATTGAAACCCGCTTCTTCCCGGACAGGCGCAATGAGTGTTCCCTTCTGCATCAGCTGCGCGGCCAGATCGGATATTTTTTGAATTGCTGTTTTCTTCAACACAACAAAGCTCCTTATTCCAGAATTTTATCAGAATCATCAACACGGAAATTCACCAGAACAGGTTTGTCCTGTATACTCTTGCCTGCGGCCTGGCCAAACATTTCCTCGCACTCCCTGGCCACTTTCTTGTGAAACAAATACAATGGGATATCCACCGGGCAGGCTCGTGAACATTCGCCGCAGTCAATGCACCGGCCGGCCAGATGATGAAACCGGGTCAAATGATACATCAGGTTGCCGTGAGATTGCGGGGATTTTTCGCCCCACTTCGGTTTATTCTGATCGATAAAGCAGGGATCGCAATAGCACATCGGACAGGCTTTCCGGCACGCATAGCAGCGGATGCATTTATCAAATTCCTTCTGCCAGAAAGCAAACCGTTCGTCTTTGTCCATCGCTTCGTATTGGGCAAGAACATCATACGGCGAAACGACAGGCTGGCCATGAATTTCTTCGCCCAGCAGCACATCATACAAGACAGGATTATACAGGCCGCAGGTGGTCTTGCTGTCGATCACTTCTCCGGTTTTTGAATTTTTCATGCCGATCACCGGGATTCCCAGGAGAATCACGTCTTCGCGCTTGATTTTCTCTTCCTGAATGAGTTGAACCACGGCGCGGCTGTCAGCCGGTTTGACGGCAATGGCCATCTTTGTTCCGCGCGGATAACGCACCAGGTATCGAGCCATATTGGCCGTGCAATATTCGTTGAATACGATATTCTCCACATCCGCTGCGACTTTTGCGACATAGGGAACGGGATGATTTTCATCGTATCCTCTGCCGTAAGCCAGAACCAGACTTACCCTTTGGTCTTCCAGAAGTTTTCTGGCTTCGTTTTTCAGGTTTTCCTCAATTTGCTTAAAGCTCGTTGCCATATCTTCTCCCGACTTTATTTTGCGATCTTGAACTTGGTCTGGGGGCCCAGATTTTTAATCTGTTCAGTAAATTCCGTGACAACTTCGGCAAACTTGTTGCCTTCGGATGCGGAAATCCATTCCACGCGGAATCTTCCCGGTTCCATTCCGGAAAATTCCAGGATTTTTTTGGTCACGGCCAGCCGCCTGCGGGCATAAAGGTTGCCTGTATTGTAATGGCAGTCGCCGGGATGACAGCCACCAACCAGCACCCCATCCGCGCCCAATTGAAATGCCCGGAATATAAACGAAGGGTTGATCCGGCTGGAACACATCACGCGGACCACCCGTAGATTCTGCGGATACTGCAATCGCGTGGTTCCCGCCAGATCCGCGCCCGTATAGGTGCACCAGTTACAGGCAATGCCCAGTATTTTCGGTTCAAATGACATAGACTATCCTTTCTACAACACTGACGAATCAGAAAAACCATTACAATTGCTTTTACAATGTGCACTCATTTTAGCAAGTAACGAATTATTTTCATGCATTAGATTGCCACGGCTCCTGAAAGTCGCCTCGCAATGACACATTGCTTTTCTGAATAAATCGTTCCCTTTCCTATAAATAAATATGACGTTCAGAAAAATTCCAGAGGCAAGGCGCGCGAGTATCGCGGCGTGAGGCCTACTTTTGCGCGAGTAACCTTCAGGTTATAGGCCGCAGCAACGCGAACGGAGCGCAACGCAGCATATGGGATTTTTATAACGTCATACTAAAACTCCATGAGGCCTTCCATTTCGGCCAACACCTGATCATTTGTAAAATGCCGTGCAATAATCGCCCCCGTCGGGCAGACCGACGCGCAAAGACCGCAGCCCTTGCAAAGCGCTTCGTTAATTTCCGACACGCCTTTTTGCTCGTTGAAGAATGGAGCACCATACGGACAGACACGCACGCAGTTCTGGCATGCACAGCACGATGCCGGATTCACCATCGCCGTGGTTGCCTCCAGTTCCAACTTGTCTTTAACCACAATGGTCAGCGCTTCCGCCGCCGCACCGTAGGCCTGCGCCACGGTATCGGGAATATCTTTCGGGCTCTGACAGACGCCGGCAATGAAAATGCCCTCGGACATTGTAGACAGAGGCGCGAGCTTCGGATGACGTTCCATGAAGAAGCCATGCTTGTCCGTGCTCAGGTTAAACAGCCTTGCTACGTCTTTGGAATCCGACCGCGGCTTCATAGCCGGCGAAAGAACCACCATATCCACGGGCAGTTTGATGAATTTGCCTGTTATGGTATCTTCCGCCTCTACAACCAGGCGGCCCGGCTCATCGGCGCTTGCGGCCACGCGTGCGCCCTTGCCGCGAATGAATTTCACATCCTCTTCAATAATACGGTTGTAAAACTCCTCATAGCCTTTGCCGGCAGCGCGCATATCAATGTAAAACTGATACACATCAGCAGAGGTCTTTTCCTTGAACAAATGGGCAAATTTGAGAGAATACATGCAGCAGACACGGCTGCAATGCTCATAGTTATTTTTATCACGGCTGCCGATGCAGTGGAAAATGGCAATGGCCTGCGGTTCCCTGCCGTCCCTGAGCGTCACCTTTCCGCTGGTAGGTCCAGCGGAATTGAAGAGCCTTTCCACTTCCAGCGCATTATACACACCGGGATATTTACCGTAACCGTATTGAATGAGTTCCCTGGTGTCCATGAGATCGTAACCGGTTGCCACAATGACAGCCCCGACTTTCACAGTGGTGAAGGTATCCTGCTGTTCAAAGTCAATGGCTTTCTGCTCGCAGACCTTTTCGCACAGACGGCATTTACCTTTTTTAAAGAATGTGCAGGATTCCCGATCAATAACCGGTTTTTGCGGCACAGCCTGAGGAAACGGAATGTAAATGGCTTTTCTCTTCACCAGCCCTTCATCCCATTCCGATATTCCCTTGCCGGGGCATTTTTCCGTACAGGCCAGACACGCGTTGCACTTCCCGTGATCCACGTATCGCGCCTTCTGTTTTATCGTAATGTCGAAGTTGCCGACAAATCCTTTGACCTCGCTGACTTCACAGGAGGTCATGAGTGTAATGTTCTTGTGCTGCAGAACGGCATCCATCTTGGGGGTGAGAATACAGGCGGAGCAGTCCAGCGTGGGAAAGGTTTTATCAAACTGCGCCATATGGCCGCCGATGGTGGAGTTTTTCTCGACAAGATAAACCTTCTTGCCGGTGTTGGCCAGCTCCAGCGATGCCTGAATACCGGCAATTCCACCGCCTACCACCAACACGTCGGGATTGACGTCGATTACCCGTGAGGTCAGCGGCGCCAGAAGCCTTGCCCGGGCAACCGCGCCGTTAAGCAGTGCCTTGGCCTTGGATGTTCCCTCTTCAATATCATGCGTAACCCAGGAAACCTGTTCGCGGATATTGACAATCGTCAAAAGATACTGATTAAGGCCGGACGCCGCAAGAACTTTGCGGAAGGTCTGCTCGTGCATCAGAGGCGAACAGGCGGTTACAATAACACGATCCAGCCTGTGTTCTTTAATGTCGTTGGCAATCATTTCCTGACCGGGCGTTGAACACATGAACTTGTAGTCTTTTGCGACAACCACATCAGGCAGTGTGGCCGCAAACTGGGCCAGTTCACTCACCCGCACCGTCTTGGCTATGTTTAAACCGCAGTGGCAAACAAAAACACCAATTCTGCTCATATTTTCTCCCTACTTAGCATTATAAAAATCATGAAACTGTCATTTCGAAGCGAAGCGAAAAATCTGATAAATTAAGAATACAAAAAAAATTCTCATCGTCCGCTCAGGCTGCCTCCTCGAAA
>CAZXIP010000134.1:0-5781 GCA_964640755.1 uncultured Smithella sp.
AATTTGGAAAAATTGACGATGGTTTTCTTGAGCGCGTTCATATTGATAGGTTCCGAGCTGCGATACCCTGTCAGCAGTTTTCTTGCGGTAAGCTCCTGGATCATGTGGTCGGCATCGCGGTCTTTCAGCGGCGCCATTCGCAGCGAAACATCCTTGTAAATTTCAACGCCTACACCGCCCATGCCCAGAAGCACCATGGGACCAAACTGAAAGTCGTTTTTCGCGCCGATAATCAGTTCCAGCCCCTTGACCATCTCTGCGATCAGCATGCCCGCAAAACCGTCGATTTTGGAAAGCCGATCCAGCGTGCTGACAAGCGTCTCATCGTCTTTAATGCCCACGACCACGCCTTTCACATCCGATTTGTGAATAACGGCCGGTGATACGATTTTGGCAACTACCGGATACCCGATCTGCCTTGCCATACGGACGGCCTTTCCAGCCTCTGTCGCAACGCAATATTTCGGTGTTTTGAAGCCATAGAGGGAAAATATTTTTTGCGCGTCGGGTTCCAGCACCCAGCCCCACTGTCTTGATTTATCGATAATCTCTGTGATTTCTTTTTTCAGCATGGTTTTTTCCTCATTAATGCTTTCGCCATTAAGACGGCGCCTTCGATGGAAGGCGACACCGGGATGCCGTTGAGTTCAAAGCCTTCGATTAGCATGTCATATTTTTGTACCTGCGGGACATACGCGATGAACGGCTTGTTGAACTGTCTGCTTAGCCCGCTTAATTTCACACCGATATCCAGCGTGATGCCCGGAATATAGGGCAGCAGCAGAATAATTACGCAATCGACTTCGGGTGATGCGCCCAGCACTCTGGCACAGGCAAAAAAATCGTCATCAATGGAGCTGCCGGTGAGATCGGCGGGATTGCCAAGCGCCGCAATGTTGCGGATGTTATCCGTCAGATTGTTTTTTATCTCTGTTTTTGTTTCTTCGGACAACTCCGGAACTTTCAGACCGGCAATCGAGCAGGCATCCACCGCCATCGCGCCGTGGCCGCCGCTGCCGGTGATGATGCCGATATTGCCTTCAATCGGCTTGGTGTAGGAGCTCAATACTTCACAGAAGGAGACCAGTTCCTGTTCGTTTTGCGCCTCCAGAATGTTATGCTGCGCGATTGCGGCGGAAAAACTGGCGTAGTCCCCGGCAAGAGATGCTGTATGGCTCGACACGGCACGGTTTCCGGCAGCCGTCTTTCCCGACTTCATGATGATGACCGGTTTGGGTGAGCGATCAGCTGCCTGCACAAATTCTCTTCCCTCACCTTCGCCGAAACCTTCGATGTAATAAGCTATCACTTTGGTGGCCGGGTCATGGATCAGGTAGTCAAGCAGCTCCTTTTCTTTTATAAAAGCCTTATTACCGATGCTGATAGCTTTGGCCATGCCCACGCCCTGCTCGGCAAATTTAATCATATGGTCCACCAGAATACCACCGCTCTGGCTGACAAACGTTACGCCGCCCGATTCCGGCTTGATCATGCGCTCCAGCGGCAGGAAGAAAGTATCGACTTTAAGGGGAACATAGACTCCCAGGCAATTAGGGCCGATGAAAGGGAAGTTGGCCTCCGTGGCTGTCCTTATGATACGGTCCTGTAAATCCTTGCGCCCCCCTTCGGTAAATCCGCCGGAAATAACCGCGGCCGACCGGACACCCGCTTTGATGCAATCGGTCATCACATCCGGAACCAGTTCCGCCCGGGTGGCGATGACAGCGAGATCAATTTTCTGCGGAATATCCGCAATTCGCGGATAAATGATGTTGCCGTGAAGATGACCGCCTTTTGGATTTACGGCATATACCTCCACAGGATAGCGGGAGCTATTCTTGGTAAAAACAACGTTGGCGGGGTGACGATCGTTGGTCGCGGATATGCCGATCACCGCCATTGTTTTGGGCTCGAACATCGGTTTCAGATTCATAAATCCTCCCTCCCATTTTTCGCTGGTTCTAATGGACTCTCTCTGAGATTCCATTCACCAGCAAAGCCTTGCAGAATGTATCTCCCTTGATCATCATGAAATTGATCTGCCGGCCGGTGATGCCTCCCGATCCCCGGTGCGAAAAAAAAGTGTCCTGCCGGCATACCGTGCACAGGCCTGCTGATTCAATGTTGGCGTCGGGAACGCCGCAATCAAGCAATTGCCTTCGGTTAGATTCGGTAAGATCCAGCATCCACCTGTCTTTGCGTTTTGCCGGAACTAAAAAGGCTTCGGCATTTTTCTGGTGGCGAAAAGAGTCAGCAGCGGCCGCGTCGATCTCATAACAGCAACGGCCGATGGATGGACCGATGGCCGCCAGGATGTCCGCAGGCTGCGAACCGTATGAAGTTTGCATGAGCCGTGCAACCTTGGCGCTGATTCCCAGTGCGGATCCGCGCCATCCCGCATGCACGGCGCCAATGATTTTCTTTACACGATCGACCAGGAAGACCGGAACGCAATCCGCCGTTTTGATGCAGATGGCAAGATTCATCCGGTCGGTCACAATGGCGTCATAGTTCAGGGCTTCGCGCGAGCTGAAGTAATCGCCATGTGGTTTAATGACAAAAATATTGTCCCCGTGCACCTGGTTGAGCACCAGGAAATTTTCCATCGGGATTTCAAAAGCCGAAGCGAGCTTGTCCCAGTTCTGCAGGACGCGGAATTCTTCATCGCCTTCCAGAAAGCTCATATTCAGGCTTTTGTAATCATCACGTGAAACACCGCCAAGCCTGGTGCCGAAAGCGTGCACAAGAAAATCGCAATGATTCAGCAGCTCCGAGTGCAGATATTCGATGCCGTTTTTTTTGGATTGCGAAAACATATTCGTTATCTTAATTGATCCTTCCAGTTTTGTAAACCGGGATTTCCTCCACTGGATGGCGCAGCACCGCGAAACAGGACAAGCAAATTTTCCATATCTTCCGGCAGCTTTGACTTGAAGACCAGTCTTTCGCCGCTTTGCGGATGAAGGAAGGAAAGCTGGGCGGCGTGCAGTGCCTGGCGCTGCAATGATTTGATCTGCGCTTTTAATTCGGCGTTTTTAATGATGTTTATTTTGGACGGATTGCCGTAGACCGAATCCCCGATCACCGGATAACCGCGTTCCGACAAATGAACGCGGATTTGATGCGTTCGTCCTGTCTTGATTTCTATGTCCAGCAGCGTTGCTGTGCTGTAGCGCTCACGAACGTTCCAGAGGGTGAGCGCGTTCTTGCCGTGCCGGCTTTTC
Source organism: uncultured Smithella sp. (assembly GCA_964640755.1). Classification (GTDB taxonomy): domain Bacteria; phylum Desulfobacterota; class Syntrophia; order Syntrophales; family Smithellaceae; genus UBA8904. Next base: position 3,225 of record CAZXIP010000134.1, read on the forward strand.
GTGGACATCTTCTTGCGGTCTCCCGGATGCCGACCCACCGGAAGAACGATTTCGCCGCTCTGACCCTTGACATCGCCCCAGACCAGTGCGATGTATTTCTTGTACACGTCGTGTATTTCAAATTGTGCAGAAAGCCGTCGGTGAGACTCATCGGTTTTGGCGGCGACGATCAATCCGGACGTTTCCTTGTCCAGCCTGTGAACAATCCCGGGCCGCAAAACGCCCCCGATGCCGGAGAGATCCCGGCAGTGAAAAAGAAGAGCGTTCACAAGCGTCTGGTCGGGATTACCGGGTGCGGGATGCACCACCATGCCCGCCGGTTTGTTGATGACGATGATGGAGGCGTCTTCGTAAACGATGTCCAGTGAAATGTCCTGGGGTACAGCGGTCGCCTCAATGGCCGGTTCCAGATGAAGTTGTACAACATCGCCGCTTTTGAGGTGCTGGCTTACTTTGGGTTCTTTCCCGTTGACGGAAACGTCGCCTTCTTCGATGGCATATTTAATCTGTGAACGGGAAAACGATTCATCCGCCTGGGCCAGAAAAACATCCAGACGCATGCCCGCCTGTTCGGGGGAAACAGTAAACGATAAATCCCTGGATGGTTCAGTTTCGATGGACAAGTCATTCCTCCGATTAGATAACCAAAAAACTGGATTCCCGTGTCTCGCTTATGCTCGAACGAGAATGACACCCTTTCTTTTCATTACCCGGCTTGACCGGGTAATCCAGCCTGCGTAGTGTTCGGGAGACATTTCCTGCATCTTTCCCTCCCTTTTATCCTAAAGACACTAAAAGCACACAAGGTTATAAGAAAGCACGAGATAAAAGGAAAATTAATTAACGGCTATCCATCGCAGGCCGTCCAGGATGAACGCGAACTCCTCTTCGGTCACGGTGCGTAAATCGATTAGAATTTCTTTTTCATTCACACGGACGATGATCGGGACCGGAGCCTGCCGCAGTTTGGCCTCCATCCGGCTGGCCGGCATTTTTGCGGACTTCACAGCGACAACCGCGGAGGGAATATCCTGTGTCGGTAGCGACCCGCCACCGGCCGCGGCCACGTCTTCGCGCATTTCATATGTCAGGTCGGGGATATCTGCTTTTTTCAGTTTGTTAATCAGTCTGCGCGCGCGTTTTCTGACGTCGCCCTGCGGTTCTGTGAGAGCCCTGAGGGCGCGCAGAGATGTAGCGGCCTTTTGGGGCACGAGGTAGTGCATCAGGGTTGCTTCCAGGGCGGCCAGCGTAAACTTGTCAATCCGCAGCGCGCGGTTGAGCGGATTGTTTTTGACTTTTTGCAGGATATCTTTTTTGCCGACAATGATGCCGGCCTGCGGACCGCCCAGCAGTTTATCGCCGCTGAATGTTATAACATCGACATCCGTGGCCAGCACCTCACGAACCGTCGGTTCATGCTGCAGGCCATAATCTGCAAGATCAATCAGGCAGCCGCTTCCCAGATCATCAAAAACAGGAATGCCGTGCTGTTTTCCCAGCGCGACCAGACGAGTCAATTCCGCCTCTTCGGTGAAACCGACAATCCGGTAATTGCTGGTGTGGACTTTCAAGATGACCCCGGTATCGGGGCTGATGGCTTTTTCATAGTCCGAAATCCGCGTGCGGTTGGTCGTTCCCACTTCGCGCAGGATGGAATTGCTTTTCGTCATGACGTCCGGAATTCGAAACTCGCCGCCGATTTCAATCAGTTCCCCGCGAGAAACAATCGCCTCCTTGCGCTCGGCAAGCGTGTTGAGAACCAGCAAAACCGCCGCCGCGTTGTTGTTGACGATCAGGGCGTCTTCCGCTCCGGTGAGCACGCAGATCAGACGGCTCACGTGGTCGTAGCGCAGGCCGCGCTCGCCCCGCTCGAGGTTAAACTCCAGGTTGGAGTATCCCTGTCCGACCTCCAGGATTCTGTCCAGGGCTTCTGGGCAGAGGGGTGCACGGCCCAGATTGGTGTGCAGGATGACGCCGGTGGCGTTGACCAGTCTTTTCAGGCGGTAATCATACAGGTTGTCAATCTGGCTTGACACATTTCGGGCTGCGCCTGTCGCATCGGAGGTAACGGCCGGCAATTTTTTGTCCGGCGCGATCAGAATGTCATCCCGAAGTTTCTGTACAACGCTTCGGCAGACTTCCAGAACGATTTCCCGCGACACTTTTTCATAGATGCCCTGTTTTTCCAGCAGCCCGATGACCTCATCAATTTTAGGCAGGTTTTTCAGCAGGGTTTTTCTTTTTTCATCCATATTTGTTCTCCGTTCTTGGGCAGGTCAGATCAGGCCAGCCTCTTTGCGGCAGTAATCTCGGAAATTATTCACCGCGATAAAGAATTCCCTCATCATGATCACCCAAAGGTAGCGTCCGCGGGGTGTCAAATGCAGATTGGGGGGAAAATAGCGAAACGATCCGGCCAGTGTAAAAGCGGCCATTTCCTTCCACAGGATTTTAAAGTATTTGCCCGCGTATTTTTTTTCAAGGTCATTGACGTTCATTCTCGTGCTGAACAGTTTCATCAGGAAATCATAGCGCATCCGGTCGGGGAGATCGAACT
>CAZXIP010000135.1:0-5780 GCA_964640755.1 uncultured Smithella sp.
ATAAAATATTAAACGACTATCGCCTGATGTATGAAAAAATCATCTACATCGGCGACGGACATTCCGATATTTGTCCTTCAAGATGCGCCGACCTGGTTTTTGCCAAAGATGTCCTTTTGCAGACGTGCGAAGAAGAGGGAACAATATCATACCGGCCGTTTAGCGACTTTGGGGAGATTTTCCAATATCTGAAAAAGAATTTTTAAAGACCGGGATAATTGCAGCCTTCTATCCTTTCGGCAGAGGATTTTGCCATGAGTATATCAAAAAAAATCAAAGCATCCATTTCGCATTCTTCCATGATCCGCAAAATGTTCGAGGAAGGAAACGTCCTGAAAAAAAAGCACGGCGCGGACAACGTTTATGATTTCAGTCTGGGGAATCCCAATGTGGATCATCCGCGGGAGTTCAAGCGGGAACTGATCAAAGTCGCCGACCAGGAAATCTTCCTCAAGCATGGATACACGCCCAACGCGGGCTACCCGGAAACACGTCAGGCGGTGGCAAAAAAAATCAGCGCGACGACCGGATTGAAAATAGGCGCCGATCACGTGGTGATGTCCTGCGGAGCAGGCGGAGCGCTCAACGTGATTTTAAAGTCGCTTCTGGATCCGGGAGATGAAGTCATCATCTTCAAGCCTTTCTTTGTTGAATATCCCTTTTACATTGAAAACTACAATGGTGTTGTGAAGTATGTGCGGACAAAACCTGATTTTTCCCTGGATATGGAAGCCATTACCAAAGCCGTCAACCGGAAAACAAAAGCCATCATCATTAATTCGCCCAATAATCCAACCGGCCGGGTCTACAGCAAAAAGAATATCGCGGAACTTGTTCGTCTGTTGAAAGAAAAGGAGAAAAAGCTCAACAAACCCATTTACCTGATTTCAGACGAGGCATACGCGGAAATCGTGTTTGACGGGATTGCTCTGCCCTCCCTGTTAAAGGCATACGCCGACAGCATCATCGCTTATTCATACTCCAAAACGCTTTCTCTGCCGGGGGAGCGCATCGGTTATATCGCGGTCAACCCGAAGATTCATGAGACTGATGATCTGGTCACCGCTCTGATCTTATGCACGCGGATCATGGGCTTTGTCAACGCACCGGCGTTGATGCAGCGGATTGTCGCCAATCTTCAGCACATCACCGTGGACGTGAACATCTATCAGAAAAAACGTGATCTGCTCTGCGATGGACTGGCCAGGGCCGGTTATCAATTTGTCAAACCGCAGGGTGCGTTTTATCTGTTTGTGAAAAGCCCCATTCCCGATGATGTGGAATTTGTCGGGATGCTCTTGAAACACAACATTCTTGTTGTGCCCGGCAGCGGTTTCGGCTGCCCCGGCTATTTCCGGATCGCCTTCTGCGTGGATGATGCAACCATCGTCAAATCCATGCGCGGATTCGATGCAACCATCAGGCAGTGCCCGAAACCCTATTCGTCGAAGCGTGCGCGGCGGCTCAGTAAATAATGTTGCCAATCTCTTCTATCAGTTGATTGAGCCTTTTGGGGGAGACAGGGTAGGGCGTTTTGAGTTCCTGGGCGAAAAGCGAAACTTTGTATTCCTCGATCATCCAGGAAAGCTCTTCGATTTTGTTTTTCTTTTCCGCAGATGATTCTGCTGTCAGGCCATTTCGGATTTCCTTCAGTTGATTTACATAAACTGCCACATTCTGGAGCTTTGCTTCCGTGGACGCCAGATTCAGACTGCCGCGCTCGGCCCTGATAGACAGCGCTTTCAGGTAGCGGGGAATATTGGCCAGGCGGTCAGGGGCATAAAGCTCCGGGAAATTAACCGGAAAAAGGACATGCAGCTCGTTTTGCGTTTCTTTCAAAAACTTCAGGGCGGGGGTGTTCGTCCTGTTTTTCTGCATCAGCTTTTGCAGCACATCGCAGGTATCGGCAAAGTTCTTGAGAACCGGTGTGATGGAAGCCACAATCTGCTGTCCGCAGGGCAGGATTTGTGTACTGATCGCGTCAGCGTGATTTTGAAACTCTCCGGCGCTGCGCCAGGTGTGGTAAAACAACTCTTTCCGGACGCGGTTCATGATGGATTCTTCGATCTGTTTCGGGCTTCCGACATTCATGGCCCATGCTTTTAATTCACCGCTCAGAGCGATATTTTTTTTCAGCTGCCTTAGTTTGTCCGAAAATAAAATATCGTAAAGTGCCGCTACTCCCTGGATGTGGCTGGCAGCGGCTTCTCCCGGATGGGTGAAGAGGCGGAGGTTGACGACACCATCCGTAACCTGCAGGGCGGGGTAAGCATAGCCTGTCACGCCGTGTTTCCCCGTGAGTTCGATGTTTTCGGGAAGCGTGCCGAAATTCCAGCCGGTGAGGGCTTCTTTTTCCCATTGCCTGCGATACGCGTCCAGTAAGGTTTGCTGGACCTGATCCGCGATTTCTTTCTGCAGTTCGCCGATGTCGCAGCCGGTTTTGATCTCGCGGCCCCGGTCGTCGGTTACCCTGTATCGGATATTCAAATGAGGCGGCAGTTTGTCCAGTGTCCACGAATCGGCCGGTACCGTAATTTTAAAGTCATTGAGTAAAAATCTGCTCAACTGAAGCGGCAGAGAGTTTTCATCAGCCGCTGGTCGCTCCGAGAAGATTTTTGCCAGATGAACCGGGGGCGGCAGTTTCTGCCTGACGTTTTTGGGCAGGGATTTCAGCATGTATGTGACTTTTTCCTGCAGAAGAGATGGCAGGTGCCTTTCAATATTTTCTGATGCGGCCCTGGCCACCAACCCCAGGGGAACTGAGACCGTTACACCGTCTTCCGCTCGTCCTGGTTCAAAGTGGTAGCGGCAGGTCAGTGCTGCGCTGCCGATTTTGATCTGATCGGGGAATTGGTTGAGCTCCCCGGGATCGGGATCCTGTGCGATAAAGTCTTCTTCACGAAAGCGCAGAAAATCATCGGTCCCTTTGTCTTTGATCAGTTTCTGCAGGGAACGGATGTCCGAAATTACCGGAAGTCTTTCCTCGTAGAGTCGGGACATTGTTTCCTCGTCAATGGCGATTCCGCGTTTCCTGAGCTTGTCCTCCATGGTTCTTGCCTTTTCCCACAGAGACAGGTTGTGCGTGAGAAAAGGAAGTTTTTGAGCGACTTCTCCCGTCACCAGGGCCTCCCGGATGAAGATCTTTTTTGCCTCTTCTGGATTGATTCGTTCGTAGGCGACCGTTCTCTGCTCAATGATGGTCAGGCCGAACAAAATCACTTTTTCCAGGGCCACAACCTGGCCGCGGTTCTTTTCCCAGTGGGCCGCCCAATAAGTGTAGCGGCAGTGTTCCCTGCCCAGTTCCTCCAGCCATTCGCTCTTGATGTTGGCTGCGTTGCGGGCGAAAACCCTGGAGGTCAGGCTGATCTCCGAGGCGACTATCCAGGGGCCGCCGCGGTTGAAAAGCCCGGATCCCGGATAAAGCATGACCTCGCGGCTTTTGGCTGCCGTGTACATGTTTTTTTCCTTTTTTTGCGCAATACTGGAAAGATAACCGCTTAGGATGCAGCGGTGGATTTTGTCGGCAATCGTCTGGTCAATTTCAATCTTCGCCATTTTCCCGCGTTTGCGCGTTATGTTACGGCCGCTGACAATTTCCAGGATCTGATGATGAATGTCCCGCCATTCCGTCATCCGCCTGTAGGACAGAAAATGATCGCGGCAGAATTTTCGCAGCTTGCTTTGCGACTCCATTTTTTCGATCGAATCGGAATAGCGGTTCCATATCTGCAGGTAGGTTAGAAAATCGGATTCAGGGTGCTGGAATTGCGCGTGCGCCGCCGCTGCCTGGTCGATTTTGTCATAGGGCCGTTCACGGGGATCCTGGATGCTCAGGGCTGCCGCCACCACAGCAATCTCGTTGATGCAGCCTTCTTTCTTCGCTTCGATAATCATTCGCGACACCCGCGGATCGAGCGGAAACTGAGCCATGGTCTTGCCGATCGGGGTCAGTTTGTAGTTTTGGGTTTCTGATTCGCCTTCGTCGCGGGTGAGCGCTCCCAGGTCGCGCAGGATTTCAATGCCGTCGCGGATGTTTTTCGGATGAGGGCGGTCAATAAAGGGAAAGGAAGTGACATGCCCCAGATTCAATGACAGCATCCGCAGAATCACGCCGGCCAGGTTCGAGCGCAGGATTTCAGGCATTGAATACAGGGGTCTTTCGGCAAAATCCTCCCGCGAGTAAAGGCGGATGCAGATGCCGTCCTGGACCCGGCCCGAGCGGCCTTTACGCTGGTCGGCGCTGCTGCGTGAAACCGGTTTCACCGGCAATCCGGTTGTCTGGCTACGGGGATTATATTCCAGGATGCGGGCAAGACCTGTGTCAATCACGTATTTGATGCCGGGAATCGTCAGGGATGTTTCCGCGATATTGGTGGCCACGATAATTTTCTGCTGATTAGCCGGGTTAAAGACAAGCCGCTGGTTTCCAGCCGAAAGCCTTGCAAACAGCGGCAACACCAGACCCGAACAGCGCCTGGACAGACGCCCGCATGTTTCACGGATGTCTTGTTCAGTCGGCATAAAAATCAGGATGTCTTCAAAACGCCTTTCCTGCTGCAGAGACTCAATACAGGACACGGCTTCATCGACGTAAGTCGTTTCACCCTTCTCTTCCTTGACAGGGTCGATCGGCCGGTAGCGGACCTCAACCGGATACAGGCGGCCGGAAACTTCAATCACCGGGGCGTTGTCAAATGCCGCGGCAAATTTCGCCGTGTCAATCGTGGCGGAAGTGATGATCAGCTTCAGGTCTTTTCTTTTTACAAGCATGGTCTGCAGGTATCCCAGAATAAAATCGATATTGAGACTGCGCTCGTGGGCTTCATCGACAATGATTGTATCGTAAGCGAGCAAATCCCTGTCCTGGACTGTTTCGGCAAGCAGGATGCCGTCGGTCATGACCTTGATCAGCGGTTCGGCTGATGTCTTCTCTTCAAAGCGGATTTTGTATGCCACAGATTCCCCGCAGGATTGGCCCAGTTCGGAGGCGATGCGCGAGGCAATGCTGACCGCGGCAATCCGCCGGGGCTGCGTCAGCCCGATGATTCCGCGCCTTCCAAGTCCCGCCGCCAGGCACATCTTGGGAATTTGAGTCGTTTTGCCTGACCCCGTCTCCCCGGTAATGACGACCACCTGATGTTTCCTGATAGTTTCGATGATGAGTTTCTGTTTGGCCGTAATGGGCAGTTCGGGAGGAAAGCCAAATTTGGGAATGCTTCGTATCCGGTTCTCCATCCGGCGGTGCGAATCATCAAATCTTTTCTGCATTCTCAACACGGCATTATTCGAAGGAAAACAATCCCCTGAACTGCCGCCGGTCAAAGCTTTAAGCGGCCTCAGAAGATAGTGATAATCAGCAATCATGATGTCATCGGCATGATGTTCAATCAGCTTTTTCAGCCGGATGTATGGATGGTTTCGGTGCAACTTATGTTTCCTCGATCAACTGCTGATGATGCAGCCCCGGAAGAACACAGGGCTGGATTAAGAAATATCCTGCCGGGGAATCAGCCCGCGGCGAAATGATGAGCATGCGCCTGTGATGAAATAAATAATCCCGGCGGTCTCTTTTTATTACATTTTCATACTTTTTTTAACGTTGACCGCGATTTTCCGGACTTCGTTCATGACATCAGATTCATTGATTGTTAACAGTCGTCGGTTTTCCATGACTACTTTGCCGTTGATAATGACCGTGTCAACGTCTGCGCCGCTTGCTGCGTAGACCAGGTGAGAATATTCATTGTATATCGGTGTTAAATGAGGCTTGTCGAGGCCGA
>CAZXIP010000136.1:0-1379 GCA_964640755.1 uncultured Smithella sp.
ATAACGGTCATATAGAGCTGAAAGAAACGGGCAACCAGATAAACGCCGCCCAGAAGCAGGATGCCGATGAAAACAAAACGGGAAGCCCTGGTTTTAAACCACATCAGCAGCGTAAAGATCATCACCGCAATGATCGCCATGTCCAGAACATCATAAACGCGAATACTTTTTATAATTTCAGCTGTGGAGTTGACAAGATCCATCATGTGTTCGTTTCCGGCTTTCCAGAAATTAATCAACCACCCCTCAGCAAGCTGAGGAGAATTTACGCTTGTCCCGCGCAAACGGGATTGAACACCTTATAACGACATTCTCGGGAGCGTGTCAAGCATGATTGGCCGTTTGATGAATAAACGGCTGACGGGTATCATGAAAGATCCCGTCAGCCGTTATTGTTTTGAATATTAAGGAGGGTTTGCTTATTCGAATATTTTCTCTTCTTCCGCAAAGGCTTCCGCGGCATCGGCTTCGAAATCTCTCATTTTGGCTTCTGCCCTTGCCTTCTTCTGCTCGCGGTACCACTCATGGGCGATGATCATCGACATGACCTCGCTCGTCCCCGTCCAGATGGAAGCCAGACGGACGTCCCGGTAGATGCGTTCGATGGGGAAGACATTCGTGTAGCCGATGCCGCCGACCACCTGCATGGCGTTGTGCACGATCTTCTGGCAGGATTCGGTGATAAATTTTTTGGATTCGGAGATCATCCGTCTGACACGGTCGATGTTCATCCCCGAATCAATGGCTTTGCATGTCGTGTAGCCCAGGGAACGGGCGGCATCAAGAAGCATGGCCCCCTCCGCAACCTGAAAGCTCACCCCCTGGAAGGTGTTGATGGGCAAACCGAACGCCTTGCGGCGGGTCGTGTAGTGCGTCGCAATTTCAAGAGCGACACGGGCCGAGCCGATCGTCATGATCGCCGTTCCGAGTCTTTCGGGAACCATCATGGTGTTAAAGACATGATAGGCCCCGTTAACGGCTCCCAGAACATTTTCTTTGGGCACTTTCACGTCCTTGAAGACGAGTCGTGCCGTTCCGCCGCCGCGGCAACCCATGAGATTGTACAGATACTTTGTGTCAACACCGGGCCCGCGATCAACGATGAAAGCGGTGATTGCATTCTGGGGCTTCACACCCGGATCAAAATTTGTCCGGGCATAGACGAGGAAATAATCAGCCCCCTCGCCGCCGACAATGAATCGCTTCTGACCGTTTAAGAGAAAGTAATCACCTTGATCTTCCGCCTTCGTTGTTGCGCCGAAGAAATCAGATCCCCCGCGGGGTTCCGTGAGGCACTCGGCGGCAAACAAATCGCCTTTGAGAAGCGGCCTCACATACTTTTCCTTTTGCGCATCCGTTCCATGCTGGATGATCGCGTC
>CAZXIP010000136.1:1479-5759 GCA_964640755.1 uncultured Smithella sp.
GACATGGCTTCCCGGATCACATCGGTGCAGTCCCAGGAGGCGGCAATCTTTTGCAGCATAATCATTTCCCGGATGTTGAAACGATGCCGGCGCGATGCAAGCGGTTCATCGCCTGCCTGGCTGCCTTTCAGGCCGCCTTCGAGAGCCAGAAAGTCGCGATACAGCTTGAAGGCACCGGCAATGGTCCTCTGTGTCGTCTTCTTGATTCTACGCAGCTGGACAGCCACGAGAGGAAACTGACCGATCGGCAATTCAAAGGCCCTCCGGAATGACGCATATTTTTCAGCCTCCCGCACAGCCCGCGTCATAAACGCGGCGGCGGACAGTCCCACCGTTAAGCGCGAATAGGTTAGAACGATGCCAACCACATTTGCGACGCCCTTGTCCAGAGGCCCAACCGGATAGCCAACCGCTCCGTCGAAAGTCAGTTCGCCCGTGGTCAGTTCGCCGGTGCCCAGTTTCCACTTGATCCGGTCGATCATGTAGCCGTTGCGGACTTCCTTCTCTTTGTTACCCGGCAGCCACGACGGCACGACAAACAGGCCCACTTTCTCCGATCCAACAGGTTTGGCCGTTACCACTGCATAGTCCGCGTGCGTTGCGGAGCAGAAAAATTTTGTCCCGTACAGTTTCCAGACGCCGTTTTCGTTAACGGCTTCCAGGACATTGGACGGCACATCCGATCCCCCCTGGATTTCAGATAGATACTGGGCCCCGATGGCAAAATCGCCGTCAATGCCTTCCTTGCAGTGATGAAGGATCTCTTTTGCTTCCGGAGTATCGGCATATTTTTCCAAAAGCATCACCAGACCTTCCGTGCAGGTAATGGGACAGGCCACGCAGGCCTCGCCGTTTTGGTAGATCAGAAACATCTTGATCAGCTTCACCCAGGGCGGTGTCTTGTCAGCAAAAAATGCTTCGGAAAAAATTTCTTTCTCCAGGATTTCCGTGTCCCGCGGCCGGCATATGCGGTCGATACGGTTGTGGTGACCGTCATAATGCAGCATAAATGGACGAAGCTCCGGACGAGCGATGCGGTCGGCCATATCTCGCCAGCGGAAAGATGCTTTGGCGGAAACGGCGCGCGCTTCCGCGTCAACCTGCTGCCAAATCTCACCGGTAAAATGCCGCACCACTTTCTGAATGAACGGATCATCACAATAGTAATCGACACCCTGGCGCCACGTCAGGAACTCATTAAAACTATAGGGATTGTTTCTATCTGCAAACGACATGGGAACCTCCTCAGATAAGCTGTAAACGCAATTCTTTTCAACCACCGCGGTATTATCGGGAGAACTTCCCAAACCGGACGGCCCGAAAAATGGGTTGACGAAACTGTAACCAGTGGTTACTATACAAACCAATGGTTACATAGTCAAGATTTTTTCATCATCGGAATAATTTGTGATATGGAATGTGCCCTATGAAAAAAAATAGTACCAAACAGAACAATGCATTTGCTCATCTCAAGAGTGAGGCAAAACTTGCCCGCCAGGCAGTTATTATACAGGCTGCCCAGCGCGTCTTTGCCGTCAAACCATTCAACAAAGTCAGCATCCGCGATATTGCCCGGGAAGCAGGAATTTCCCACGCCACCATCTACCGGTACTTCCCGGATCAGCAGTCGCTGTTCGTGGAAGCATTTCTGCAGGGAGCCGGAGAAATAACGGATACGCTGAAAAATCTGATCAAAAAGTCAAATACCCCTGATCTCATCAAGATCAGCAATGCCTATGTGACATATCTTATGGATAACGATCAATACTTCAGGATGATGACCCACTTCATGCTTGACGGTTCGCTTTCAGCAGAAAAAATTGAAAAAATAAACGAGGCGGAACGAAGAATTTTCGACCAATTTGACCGGTTATTCAACAAAATAAAAAGGGCCGGGCCGGTTCGCCCATTATCCCATGCTTTCTTCGCAGCATTAAACGGAGTGCTCATCACGTTCAGGAACTATCCGGGACGGTCGCCCAAAGCAGTCCGTCGGCACATGCTGAATATCGCCCAGGTCATCGCCCGGAGTTTCAGCTCTGACCGTTCGCAGTAAAAATAGCTTCCGTTTAAACCCGGAAAGATCTTGCCACAATGATGCCGGTAAAATTTTTATTTGACTTCAGGTAAGCCGCGAGGCTTACTTTCGAAATGACTACTGCGCCTTCTTTGCTGGATGCATGCAAAAGCCGCAGGGACTTTCCCTGCCGGACGGCAAAGCCCGCGTGAGCAACATCCAAGCCTTCCTTACCGGACGCAAAGGCGATGATATCACCGCTTTGAATTTTGGTTTTTATCGCATTGACCGTATTTTTGCCGATAATGTGGAATGTCCTGCGGGAAAGATTTTTTTCAATCCGTCGAATTGAGTCAACCGTGGCAGGGTTTTTCAGCCCGGCATACAAATCGCTGTGCGACGTCATGAAATTGATTTTTTTACGACAGGGTTTACCTTTGAGGCCTTGCGAGATATCCTTCAACACGTTCTTCCTTTCATTGTCGCGAAGCCAGTCGGTGAAATAATGCAGACGCGATCCGTAGCCGTCAATTTTTCCCTGACGGTAACGGATGGCTTTTATTCTCTTTTGCAATTCAGTCGGCAACATCTTCCCGGACGCGGCACACAAGGCAAGCGCCAGAATCGTTTCCACAAAGGTAAAGCAATCAAATCCAGCAAGGTTGACGACCAGTTTCTCCCTTCCCGGCGCATCCAGCGTGCCTGCGCGATACGGCGTGCCCAGGAAAAAACGTCCGATTTCAATAATCAACTCACCCGGATACAAATCCTGTTCCATGGTGTACTGCCAGAGCTCTCTACTTTCGGAATAATAGATGTCTGTTTCCATCATGCATCACCCTGACCTTTCGAAAAAATGAAACTGTGAATTGTTCACTTCCTGATCTTCAAGTGGCTCTGCAAATATTTTTTAAAGGATGCAAAATCTTTGGATATATTGATGGCGCTGCCGTCCCGACAGGCAAGATCCCTCATGCTCTCCGGCGGTTCCGGTTCGATCCCCAGAAGATCTTTAATTTCGTCCGGAAACTTGGCAGGATGGGCTGTTTCCAGGCAAATGGCCAGCCTGGCGTCGCCTGTTTTTTGCAGATAGGTTTCAAGACCCGCCCAGCCTACGGCTCCATGCTGCTCAAGAATGACATGGTAGCGCTCATAAACACTCTTGATCGTCCTGCGGGTTTGTTCGTCCGTGACGCTCACAGAAAAAATGCGGCGGCGCATCTCCTCAAGGTCGGGATATCGATGGACGCGTCCGGAACGATCAACGGTGCCGCCGTATAATTCAAAAAAACGCGCCAGATTGCTGGGATGTCCCACGTTCATGGCATTGGAAATACAGGCCCGTGAAGGCGACACTTTCTGATATTTTCCCGTTTCAAGGAAAATGGGGAATTCGTCGTTTTCATTGGTCGGCATAATGAGCTTTGCCACCGGCAAGCCCATTCGTCGGGCGTACTCACAACCCAGCGCATCTCCGAAATTTCCCGAAGGAACGGAAACCAGGATTTCCTCTCCGGCTCCGGCCAGCTGCGCATAAGCATAAACGTAATAAACAATCTGTGGCAGAATTCGTCCAAAATTAATTGAATTGGCCGATGATAAATTAAAACAGGCAAGCTCCGGGTCGGCAAAAGCCTCTTTCACCAGGTTCTGACAATCGTCAAATTTCCCGTCAACACAAAGTGCCTGGACGTTGCCGCCGATGGTATCGAGCTGCTTTTTCTGCATCGGGCTCACCTCACCCGCCGGATACAGGATATTCACGTCGATACCCGAAACACCTTTGTAGGCTTCACCCACGGCGCTGCCGGTGTCGCCGGAGGTTGCCACCAGGATATTGAGCCTCTCCCCTTCAGGACGGCAATGGCTCATGAGCCTTGCCATCATCCGGGCGGCAAAATCCTTGAAGGAAGCCGTCGGTCCCTGATCAAGGCGCAGAACAAATGCCCGCGGATAGACCGCTTCCAGCGGCACGGGATAATTGTAAGCATCCTGCACGATCGATTCGAGCACATCGGGCGGATATTCTTCGGACAGAAAAGCCTTGGACACCAGAAGTGCGGCCTGCCAGTAAGGTTTGTCCCGGAGCGCGATAATATCAATCATGGAAAGCTGCGGAATCGTATCAGGCACAAACAGACCTTCATCCGGAGCCTGACCGGCGAGCAGCGCTTCCTGAAAGGACACGTATCCGGTAAAGGGAGTAATTCCCTCTGCAGCGCTCACATGACGATTGGTGCTGTAATAGCGAATGGGCATCTTT
>CAZXIP010000137.1:0-5704 GCA_964640755.1 uncultured Smithella sp.
TCCCAGGCGGCCTTCGCCCCTTCCGTCGTCGCTTCAATAATCCTGCGGGGTGCCGCGGCATCGCCAACGATAAAGTGACGAATGCCTTTTTTGACCAGCATGTCTTTCAGGGTATTGCGCGGTGTCACACCGACGGCAACAATGACCTGGTTGACGGGTTCAATCTTGAGTTCTTCGCCTTTTTTCGTCACAAGAACCGATCCCACCGTGATCTGCTTTACGGTTGTACCAAACATCAGCTTGACCCCTTCCGCCCGAAGACGTTTATGCAGCATATAGCCGTGCGCGGCCAAGGCCAGAACAGGTGAAGTGGGCATCATCTCCACCAGCGTAATATCCTTGATGCCCTTCTCGCAAAGAAAATCAGCCGTTTCCATCCCCACTAAGCCCCCGCCGATCACCACGACGTGATCCTTGGGTTTGACTTCGCCATCCAGAATCTGCCAGGCGTCACAAACGATGGACGCGTTGATGCCTTCGGCCGGACAGGTGGATTTTCCGGCCCCAATGGCCAGAACAACGGCATCGGGTTTACCGTCTTCAATCATCGCCTCTGTGACTTCTGTGTTTGTTTTAATCGTTACGCCTTTTTTTATGCAGTTTGCCGTAAGGGTTTTAATGTACCTGTCGTAAACTTCTTTGTGAGGGGCCTTTGCGGCATAGCGAACATTTCCACCCGTCTGGCTTTCCTGCTCGAAGAGGGTTACCTTATGTCCGAGACGTGCGGCCTCGAAAGCGGCGGTCAGTCCGCCCGGTCCACCGCCGACGACCCATACATTGCGGCTGACGTCTGCAGGACCAGCCGGGTAAAGCAGTTCCTGACCGGTTTGCGGATTAATGGCACAGCGAATCGGCAACGCCTCCAGGGAAAGGCGCTCAATGCATCCCTGGTTGCAGGCGAGGCATTCGAGCGTGTCCTCGGGGTGCCCTTCCCGAACGTTTTTCAAAAAATCGGGGTCGGCAAGATGCTGCCGTGCCACAGCGATCATGTCCGCATCGCCGCGGGCAATCACTTCATCCATCATATAAGGATCGACATAGCGTCCGACGGAAATGACGGGAACCGTCGTGACGTCTTTAATTTTCCTGGCCAAAAACGCCTTGAAACCGGAGTCGTATTCAACAGGCGCGCTTGGGTTCGGTGTGTCGATGTTAACGGCGGGACTGCCATGCGTGCCAAAGGACACATTGATGATGTCCGCACCGGCGGCAACCAGATCGGGAATAATCGTCTGCATATCAGAGATGGTATAGCCGTTCTTGATGCATTCCTCGCCTGAAATCCGGATGGACATGGGAAAATCCGGACCGACCTGCTTGCGGGCCTCCTTAAGGCACTCGATCATAAAGCGGGACCGTCCGCGGAAATCGCCCCCGTATTGATCCGTGCGCTGATTACTGTTTGACGAAAGAAACTGCATGAGCAGATAGCCATGGGCTCCATGAAGTTCCACGGCGTCAAAGCCCGCTTTCCGGGCCCGAACGGCCGCGCTGCCGAAAGCGGCTATGGTCTCCTCGATATCCGCTAGCGTCATCTCGTGCGGCGTTCCCAGAAACCCGAAGATATAGCTCGGAATGGCTGAAGGCCCGATGGCCTTATTTTTCTTTTGCAGCAGGTAGTTTTCACGGCCTGTATGGTGAAGCTGCATAGCGATTTTGCTTCCCTGAGCATGCACCACATCAGCCAGTTTGCTCAAGCCGGGAATGAATTTGTCATCCCAGACACCGATGCATCGGGGCCCTGCAGAACCCAAAGGGTGCACCTCTGTGATCTCGGTGATAATAAGCCCGGCACCGCCCTGGGCCCTGCGCTTGATATAGGCCAGGTTCGCTTCGCTGACGGTGCTGTCGTCATTGCCCAGAGCTGTTCCCATAGGCGGCATGACCAGGCGGTTGGAAAGTTCAAGGGAACGGATTTTGATTGGTGATAATAAGTGCTGAAGGGTTTTCATCGGCAATCTCCTTTAGCAAAAGGGTTTATTCGAATAAGGCATCAGGCGATTGCCGTCGTCCATCAATGAGCGACGGCAATGGAATAATCTGCAAGCAAACGTAAAACAAATACATCAGCTGGATTAATGCAATCCCAGCAGAAATGCCCCGTCTATGACAATCTCGGCGCCAGTCGTGTAATTCGAGGCTTCGGATGCCAGGTAAATTGCCGCTCCGGCAATTTCATCCGGTTCTCCGATCCGGCATGTCGGCAGATGCTGGCACATTTCTTCTTTTTGTTTTTTTGCCTCTTCCGGAGGCAAATGCGCCCAGTGCGAATTCATCATCTTGGTGCTGATGGGTCCCGGGCAAATGGAATTGACCTGGATGTTGTCCCGCGCCAGTTCCATGGCAAACGCACGTGTGACATGACGAACCCCGGCCTTGGAGATGGAATACACACTGACAAAGGGTTCAGGATTGAAGCCGTCGATGGACGCAACGTTGATGATTTTTCCGCCGCCCTGTTTCTTCATGACTCTCGCCACCGCCTGGCTCATGAAGTAAACACCTTTAAGATTAAGATTCATAATGGTGTCCCAGAGGCGCTCATCGGTATCGAGCACGGAAGCCATGGCGGGACTGGCGCCGGCATTGTTTACCAGAATGTCGATCCGGCCGAATTTCTGGAGAACCGTGTCCACCACCCGCTGGATTTCTTCAAACTTGCCCAGGTGAGCGGGCACAACCAGGACATCACAGCCAATATTGGTTATCTCACAGGCTGTTGCTTCCAGATCCTGAGCCTTGCGGCTCGTGATAGCGACTTTGGCGCCGGCTTTCGCAAAACCATAGGCAATCGCCTGACCGATGCCGCGGCTGCCGCCGGTGACAATTGCCACCTTACCTTTTAATGAAAATTGAGAAAGATCAAACATAGCAGGGGCTCCTTTATATGTATTGTTCAAGAATAAAATTGTTAAAAGGAATTTACCAACCTTTTGGAAAAGCTCTCCCGGATGCCAGAGGTTTTACCTTCGGGCATCCGGGACAGGGGACGTTTATTTTTTCAGGGGCTTGGGAGCCAGGGCTTCACGGTCGCCACCGCTCATGCCGGCAATGTACTTCACCAGTTTCTTGCGGGATTCAATGTCGTACTGTGTTGTGATGGCAATCTGTTCCATAATGGGAGAACCACCGCCATGGTAGTTTCCAATCAACTTGCACCCGCCGGTAGCCGAGCAAAGTTCATCTCCCAAATAGCGCCAAAACTGCGCCTGGTCTTCGGCGCTCATTTTCGGATTGCGCTTGGTGTATTTCAGAAGCGCTTCGCCGATTTCCGGATTAGCAAAGTCCCCTTCATGGGGGAAGGTTGCCGTAACGCCGCCGGAAATATCGCACAGGATTTCCGCCTCGCGGAAAACCGCTTCACCGGACAGACAGCGTCCGACGTTGCAGTAAATGGAATGCGGAATGTAAGAACCGGGACCGAAGGGTACAAATCCCATGCCGGGAATATACACTTCCGGTTTGCCAAGATCAGATGCCGTGTAGCCTGCGGCATAACCCAGTTCGGTGGTCATGATGATCTCGGCCAGTTTCTCACGGACATGCGATTCTTTATGGACGTTGTTGCATTCGGCAGCCAGTGCGGCGGTGCCCAAGAGAACATCTCCGATAGCGGGCTTGCAGCCGGAATAGGAATGGCGATGGAACAAGGCAAACAGAAGCGCCAGAATGCCGCCGTGCAGATGCTCGCCGGCCAGGAAGACTCTCTCCCAGGGTATGAAGCAGTTATCAAAAATGAGATAGGAATCGGTCAGACCCGGTGTAAAACCGCGCTTGTAATGTTCACGCTTGCGGAGGTTATGGATGGTGAGAACCTGTTTCACACCGTCATGATCAGCAGGAACGGCAAAAGCCACAGCATAGTCCTTATCTTCCGCTCTGAGTGCCCGTGTGGGGATAACGAGAATTTCGTCGGAAACAGAAGCCTCGGAAATGTGGACTTTGCAGCCTTCCACAATGATGCCGTCCTTGGTTCTTTCCTTGATATAAACATAAGAACCGGGATTGGGCTGTTCGGCGGGACGCAGCAGCCGGTCGCCCTTGACATCGGTCTGAGCGCAGGCCGCGATCTGATCTTCCTGCTGAAAGCGGGTCAGCCACTTCTTGAAGTTTTCATGGTAATTGGTCTCGCCCGGCTTTACTTTGTCCGCTTCGAAAGAAACATTGTAGATAGCGTTGGTGCCGTCAATGCCCATGCAGCGCTGAATGCAGCCGCCGACTTTCTGGCAGAGCATGCGGGTCATGTCCTGCTTACGATGCAAATCCGTCGTACTCTGGTGAATATGGGTAAAGCGGTTGATTTTCTCTCCTGTCAGATGTGACGTAGCCGTCATAAGATCTGCATTTTCTGGCTTGGCAGCCTCATCATAGGTTGTCCCGATGGTATCGATGCATTCCATCTGCATTTCGTCCGTCCGATCAATCAACTGCCCGTCAAAATAAATGTTCCTTTTCATTTTGGAAAGGCTTTTGATGAAATCCTGTTTTGTTTTCATAAATGATGCTCCTTTCTTTTATACGATTTATCTATTTTTTATGTTTGGTCCTCCGGGGAGCGCTTGCAACGCTCTCCGGTAATTTCGCCGCTGGATCGTTTTGCAGAATCTGCCCCAAAGCGCGGGCATCTTCCAGATTCAAATGCAGGGTAAGCCCCTGCTGCTCTTTTTTCGCCCGGATGCCGTTGAGAACAATTTCCAGAAACGGATCGAGCATGTCCATAATGCTTTTTTCCTGCCTGGGCATCCCCTGCATGTGCCAGTGAATGAAGAGATGTTCAATGGTGCCCATCAGCATGGAACGAATCAGGTAAGCGTCGGCATCTGAGCGAAATGTCCCGTCGGCGATCCCTTCTCGAATGATCTCCAGCAGACTGTGGGCTGAACGGCGAATGGCTTCATGAGCGGCCGTCTGACGAAAGCGCTTGTTGGACATAAGCTGAAGCAAAACAAGGGCGGAATAGTGAGGATTATTCTGATAGAGCTGAACGTAACTGAAAAGGATGGCCCGCATCCGTCCTTCGACATCCTTGATAAACGGTAATACCGCATGGGATTCTCTGGCCGTGTCATTGGAGATTTTTTCGGGGATGGCAAACAGGAGGTCTTCCTTTGTGCCAAAGTATTCGTAGATGGTGGCCTCGGAAACCCCCGCTTCTTTACTGATTTCAGAGATCGTAGCCTCCTGGAAACTCTTTTCGGCAAATATGCGCAAAGCCGCGTCCATAATCCGGTCTTTTCGGCTTTTCGTGCGGGGATGGCTTGCCATAATAAATCCTTTCTCAAGTTGGAATTAATTTACATCACCATAGTCACACTGTCAAGTATTATTTTATTCCATAGTGATACTATGATTTTTTAATGATATTTATAGTCAAAAGTCAATTAATTAGCCTATCTACTGGTTTTCACTCAGGGAAAGACAGGGGGAAAGAGAGACTGTTAGGCTGTAGGCTGTAGGCTGTCGACTATCAGGCTTTTAGACGATAGGCTGTTAGCCTGATATAGTTTTTCGTGGAGTTCAGAAAATGCAGAAAAAGCATTGCCATCATTATGGACGGCAATGCTTTTTCTTTGCACAGAGATAAACTTTTCCAAAACTTATAAGAAAAGCGGCTGCGAAGCAGCTCTCCAAATAACCTTTCGCCTTTAACCTTGAACCTTGATCCTTACTTTTTTCTCGCCGCCGCCAGCTTGGCCTGAAGCGC
>CAZXIP010000138.1:0-5511 GCA_964640755.1 uncultured Smithella sp.
TTGATGTGATCAGAAAGTCCCAGCCCCTGTTTGACTGCTGCAACTTTATTGAAGAGTGCCCCAAACCGGTGATTGCGGCAGTTCACGGCAAATGCATCGGGGGCGGGCTGGACATGATCTCCGCCTGCGATATTCGTCTGTGCACCAAAGACGCGATTTTCTGCCTCAAGGAAGCCAACATCGGTCTGGTTGCCGATATGGGCGTTCTCCAGCGTCTGCCGATGATCGTCGGACAGGGATTCGCCCGCGAAATGGCATATACAGCGGCAAACTACTCCGCCGGCGATGTGGAAAAGATGGGGCTGGTCAGTCACGTGTATGCTGATCAGGAACAGCTCATGGATGCTGCGCAGAAACTGGCAGCACAGATTGCAGCCAATGCGCCGCTGGGGATAAAATACACCAAGGAAGTTCTCAATTTCAGCCGCTATGTCAACGTCTATGAAGGCATGGCGCTGGCGGTCCAGAAAAACGCGGCATTACTGATGTCGGATGATTTGAAAGAGGCCATGATGTCTTTCCTGGAAAGAAGACCTGCCGATTTTAAAGGCAAATAACACATTCAGCGTGCAGGTTCAGTGCTTCCATAGGATTGAACCTGAACGATAATCAAGATGACTCCTTAACAGCCGGTTAACAGATAAACAGCATCTCCCAGAACTTGGGAAGCGGCCATCTTTCGTCATCGACAAGATTTTCCAGCGCATCCACATATTCGCGAAGTTCATCCATCTTAGGCTTGACCTTAACACAAAGGGTTTCCGCCTTTTTCTGCTCGTCCTCTATGGCTTTTGCAGTTTCCACTCTGGCGTGAATGTCTTTGCAAGTCGTGTAGATGCTATTGATCAGGTCAAGAATTGTCTTTAAAAGTTCCGCCTGGGACGACAAAACAGCGCCTGAACCGAGCACCTCCTTTGTATGGATGATCGCTTTCGCCAGATCCTTTTGATAGACTACCGCCGCCGGGATGACCTGGCTCATGCAGATATTGTTGAGGCAGTTGACTTCGATTTCCAGATCTTTAATGTAGCGCGCCACATAGATCATGTAGCGGGATCGAAGTTCCGAATTGGAAAATACTTCATGTTTCTCAAAAAGACGTAATGCTTTGTCGGTCACTAAAGCTTTCAGCGCACCGGGTGTGTTTTTTTCATTGGGAAGGCCTCTTTTCTTCGCCTCGGCTTCCCATTCCCTGGTATAGTTGTCACCGTTGAAAAGGATCGGTGAAATTAACCTTATTTCACTTCTCAATACTTCAAAAACCGCCTGATTAATGTTCCTGCTGCCCCTTGCTTTAATCTTTTCAGCCAGCTCATCGATGCTTTCGGCCACCATGGTGTTGAGTGCAAACGTCGGACAGGCGATGGATTGCGACGACCCCACCGCACGAAACTCGAATTTGTTTCCGGTAAAGGCAAACGGCGATGTCCGGTTGCGGTCCGCGTAATCTTTGCTGACCTGAGACAGGGAGGAAATGCCAAGATCAATGATTTCCGCATTGGTCGCTTTGGCCACGGTGCCCTTTTCGATATTCTCCAGGATACGGGTAAGCTGCTCGCCTAAGAAAACGGATATGATGGCGGGCGGCGCTTCATTGGCACCCAGACGATGATCATTGCCGTATGACGCGACGGTGGCCCGCAGGATATCCGAATGTTTATAGACGGCGCGAACCGTGGCAATCAGAAAAACAAGGAACTGAATATTATCATGGGGCGTCTTGCCGGGATTCAGCAGATTATTGCCCTTGTCATCGGACAGCGACCAGTTAACATGCTTGCCTGAGCCATTGATTCTTGCAAAAGGCTTTTCATGGAGCAGCGCGGCCAGACGATGTTTTTTGGCCACGTATTTGAGCGTCTCCATCACCATCTGGTTGTGGTCCGTTGCGATGTTGGCTTCCTCATATACGGGAGCAATCTCATACTGGCTTGGCGCGACTTCGTTGTGGCGCGTCTTGGCCGGAATGCCGAGCTTGTAGAGTTCTTCCTCCACATCATGCATAAATGACGAGATGCGTTCCTTGATGCTGCCGAAATATTGATCCTCCAGTTCCTGACCTTTTGCCGGAGGAGCACCGACAACCGTTCTTCCGCCCAACACCAGATCCTGGCGCTTGTAATAATAATCCATGTCAACCAGAAAATACTCCTGCTCCGCCCCCAGATTGACATGGACTCTTTTCACATTTTTCGCGCCCAGCAGTTTGAGCATGTTCGTCGCGCTTTTGCTAATAGCGCGGAGTGAACGCAAAAGCGGTGTTTTTTTATCCAGCACCTCGCCGGTATAAGAAATAAAGGCCGTCGGGATACACATTGTTGTGGAAATGCCGTTTCGCTTGATAAAAGCAGGCGAGGACATGTCCCAGGCCGTGTAACCTCGTGCTTCAAACGTTGCGCGGATTCCGCCGGAGGGAAAAGAAGATGCGTCGGGTTCTCCCTGCACCAGCTGCTTGCCGGAAAAACGTTCAATAACCGTACCGGGACCATTTGGATCGGCAAACGCGTCATGCTTTTCGGCTGTGGTGCCGGTCATCGGCTGAAACCAGTGCGCAAAATGTGTTGCTCCCTTCTCAATCGCCCATTCTTTCATGGCATGGGCAACGACATTGGCCGTCTCGGCATCAAGGGGTTTGTCCTCGTTGATCGACTGCATTAATTTTTTATAGACGTCTTTGGGAAGCTTCTCTTTGATGACCGCTTGATTAAAGGTATCTTCGCCAAAATACTGCGATACGGGAACAAACTTTTCTTTTTCGATAACGTATTGTCTTTCCGCCGCAATGGTTGGATTGCTTTTTTTCATCGTTTCGTCATCCTTAATCAGAAGTTAATATTCTTTACTCCAAAGGCATATTTTCCGCAAGCTCCCAAACACTTTTCAAAGCCAAACACGCAGATTCGGGCAGGGATGTAAAAACAGCATCGGTACAGAGAAAAAACGGTTGTTGATTTAGAATGATTATCTGCTAACATATTTCATACAAGTGCTTCACGAGCGGAAGGTAGAAACGTTATGGAATCCATTTTCCCGGTAGCGATTGGCATAGGGCTTGCGGCGGCCTGCGGGTTCAGGGTCTTTGTCCCCCTGCTGATTTTGAATCTCGCGACATTGTCCGGGCATCTTACTCTGCCTGCCGATTTTGCCTGGTTAGGCGGCACATACGCAACCATGGCCTTTGCCACGGCAACGGTTCTTGAAATCATAGGTTATTATATTCCCTGGCTTGATCATGTGCTGGACACCATCGCAACTCCGGCAGCTGTGGTTGCCGGCACAGTGGCCACTGCCGCGGTGATCACCGATATTTCCCCGTTTCTGAAATGGACCATGGCCCTTATTGCCGGAGGCGGAATCGCGGGACTGGTTCAGGCATCAACGGTTGCCGTGCGCGCGAAATCAACGATTGCAACCGCCGGCACGGCCAATCCGATCTTTTCCACCATGGAACTGGCCGGATCCATTATCGTCGCCCTGCTGGCTGTTTTTGTTCCGATTCTCGGCATCGTTCTCATTGCAATGTTTTTTATCTGGGTTGTGCGGAAAATATTGAAGCGCTTAATCAAAAAATCACAAAGCCAACCCTGAAAAACCTTTTTTGAGACAACTATTCAACCCTCACACGTTGTGAAAAACAGGAATTGTATTGAGATTTGATTCAGGTCTGTGGCGAATTTCTCTTTTCAGCCATGTCCTTCAAATGGTGCGCATATTCCATATCGAGTCTGGTGGTGTGGTTAAAAATCCACTCTTTTAGAAAAACGATCATTTTAAGGCCAAGCTCTTCATCACCCCGCTCATAGTCTTGCAAAAAAGCCTTGACTTTATCAGTGAATTCCCGATGCTCGCGGCTGTGCTTCATATAGCCGGGATAGTTGGATTCCATCATGACAATACTTTCCTGTTTGAAATGAACGGACAAATAATTGACAAGATCATGAATAACGGGCAGTAAATTTTTCGAGCCCATGTCAATTTCATCGGTTAGATCATTGACAATATCAAACAGCTTGCGATGCTGCTCATCAAGAATTTCCACTCCGACACTATATTGCGGTTCCCACTTTAGATACGAGCTTTTGTTCATAATGCTTTCTCCATTCCGTTTGTATCATAACAGGATTTTTTTATTTCATCCAGGGTATTTTCGTTGAAATGTCTAAATTTATTAACTATTAAGTCATTATGAGCCACTTAAACCATACACATTCACACGGCAGTACTCCTGAAACCCCGCCTCCCGGTATACATGCAAACCGTCGGGAGAGGATTGCAGCGTGGCATATTGCGCTCCTGCTAGCCTCGCGGCTGTCATAGCCGCCCGTGTTACGGCGAGGCCGATTCCTTTTCTCCTGAATTCAGCAAGAGTCGAGATAAAATAAATGCCTGCAGCGTTTTCATGCAGAAACAGCAGGGATGTCGCGACGGGTTGCCCGTTGAAATAAGCCAGAAAAAATTTTTGAGGAGAATCAGTTTTGAGATTAAATGCCCCCACAAAGCGATGATACTGATGCTGTGTTTCCGGCGGAAAATCAAATCCTGCAAACGAAACTTTTTCCCACAGACGCAATGTTTCTTCGTTTTGAACCTGCACGATCCGGAGACCATGATCCCGGGTGTCAGGTTCCGGACGGCTCAAATCGGCGAGCATGCATGGGATGCTGTCTATGAAGGAAAATCCTGCCGATTGGAGAATTTCGCTGGTTGCCTCTGAGCGGCCACAGGGGAATACCCAGCACCAGAAAGGCAGGCAGGCCTGCTGAAACGATATTTTAATGTCCTCAATCGATCCGCGGTCTTCCCGGGTCAGCGGCTTATCGTTCCAGACCATATTGAGATCGGCAGATGCTATGCCCGTCTTCATTGCCCAAAAAGATCCCATCCGGTAAAGCGATGAATTGAGCCCGCCCCAATAGCGGCCATTGGCAAAAAATGTATTCTCAATAACAGGAATAAAGGACATGAGATATTCAGACAGGTATTATTTCGATTTTATGAAGCTATGCGGGCAAGTTTCATCCAGCTTACATTTTCCCAGTCTCGAGTGACAGATGAAGGGTTTTCCGCTGCCGGGTTCAATCCGCACTTTAAAGCAAAATAGCGATGAAGTGCCAGGCAACCGGTCAATTCAGGGTGAAAAACGGTCACTAAAATTCCTTCGCTTTCCGCCGCGGCGATATAATCATCCATGCGAAGAAGAACATGAACATCTTTTCCCACCCGAAGAATTTTGGGCGCACGGATAAAGGTTAAAGGAATCGGATCGGCGGACACAGATTCAATGAGCGCTTCACTTTTAAAGCTGTCAAGCTGGCTGCCGAAACTGTTGCGCTCGATTTCCAAATCAATCAGTCCCAGACAGGGTTGGTCGCCGACCACTTTATCGGCTAGCAGTATTGCGCCTGCGCAGGTACCCCAGATTTTCATTCCCCTGAGGTAATGCTGCAGGACGACCTCTTTCAACTCAAAAATCGCAAGAAGACGCGCCAGGCATGTGCTTTCGCCGCCGGG
>CAZXIP010000139.1:0-5491 GCA_964640755.1 uncultured Smithella sp.
CCCAGCGTTTGGCCATCTTTTCCGCATGCTGTTCAGCCAGTTCCACATACTTAATGGCGTATGTCTTCATGCTTTGTCTCCTTTCCTTTTGATAAGCGCGGCTCTTATTGTTAAAAGTGCCTGTATATATTTTGTCTGTTTTTGCAGCTTCAACACTGATTACTATATAGAGCATGAAATTGAAATTGACAACAGGAATTTATCATAAAATTCCTTCAACGGGTATTTCTTGACACATTCCTGTTAATTCCATATAGGGGAGCAAAATACAAGGATGCGATTCAATGACCAAACCGCGAATTCTCTTCATGGGAACCCCGGCATTCGCTCTGCCGGCCCTGGACACACTGCTTGCCGGTTCCTGTCCGATTGTCGCCGTTGTAACGCAACCGGATCGTCCTGCGGGAAGGGGACAAAAAGAAGTCGCCCCGCCCGTGAAGATACTGGCCCAAAAATCCGGTGTGCCTGTTCTGCAGCCGCAAACCGTCAAAGATCCTTCTTTTCTGGAAAAATTTTATTCCTTCAAACCCGATATGGTGGTCGTGTCGGCTTTCGGCCAGATTCTGCCTAAAATGATCATCGGCTTCCCCCCTCTTGGCTGTCTGAACATCCACCCCTCACTGCTTCCGAAATATCGCGGAGCGGCCCCTTTGAACTGGAGCATCATCCGGGGTGAAAAAAAAACCGGCGTAACCATCATGCTGATGGATGAAGGCATGGACTCAGGCGATATCCTGGCGCAGGAAGAAACCCCGCTGGGCGATGATGAAACATACGGTCAACTGCATGACCGCCTGGCAAAAGACGGCGCCGCATTGCTTATGAAAACCATCTCACAGGTTGTTTCCGGCAAAGCACGCAGGCACCCACAGGGCACCTCCGGTGTGACATTTGCTCCCCGCCTGACAAAGGAAACAGGCAACATTAACTGGCAGGACAGTGCCGTGCATATTGTCAATCTCATCCGCGGTTTGTGCCCATCCCCTGCGGCATATACTTTTTTGGAGGGACAACTGCTGAAAATTTATACCGCAGTTGCCCAAACGGGCCCGGTGGATCAGGCCCCAGGCACCATCGGCACCGTGGTCACCGATGGCTTGCCTGTTACAGCCTCTGACGGCCGTGTCATTTTAAAAGACATTCAGCTTGCCGGAAAGAAAAGAATGCTGATGAACGACTTTCTGCGCGGATATCGGCTGGCACCGGGCAGTATTTTAGGCTCAACAAGTTCAAAATAAATGAAAATAAAAAGATTCCCAGATTTTCATCTGCGTTTTTTTAATGCAATAGATCGGCTTGCCAGGAGTCTCGCCTGATGCGCCATACAATTTTTAACATACCGGTTTTGAAGCACATCATACTGGGCATATCCCTGTTTTTTATAAAAATACTGGGATGGAAAAAAGCGGGACGGCTTCCTGATGAAAAAAAATTTGTTGTAATCGTTGCCCCGCATACATCAAACTGGGACGTGTTTTATGGCGCCATCCTCGCTTTTGCCTTCAGACTGGATCCCTGCTTCGTCGCCAAAAAAGAATTGTTTAGAATGCCTTTTGGACCGCTGATGAAGTTGCTGGGGGGCATCCCCGTTGATCGGGACTCGAAAAGCCGCACCGTGGAGCAAATGACAAACCTTTTCCATAAAAACGAAAATCTTATTCTGGGCATTGCCCCCGAGGGCACCCGTCATAAGACAATGGGATGGAAATCAGGATTTTACCATATTGCGGCAGGGGCCCATGTCCCTGTTGTGCTGGCTTTCCTCGATTATTCAACCAAAACAGGCGGAGCAGGTCCGTTGATCTATCCCAGCGGCGATCTCGAACAGGATATGAAGAAGATCGGCGCCTTTTACAGCACCGTTAAAGGGAAATATCCGGACAAAGCGAGTCCGGTTGTCATTCGTACAAAATCATGAAAAAAACAATCCGCCGTCATGCTGTCGATATTTTAAATTCGGTTTCGCAAAGTGAGGCATTCGCCGGGAATTTGATTGATGCACAACTGGATCGGCAGAATCTTTCCGGCACGGCAGATGGACGGCTGCTCACACATCTGGTTTACGGCGTTTTGCGCATGCAGGGACACCTGGATTGGATTATTTCGCAACTCTATCGCGGAGATTATGCCGGGATGGATGAAAATGTTAAAAACATTCTGCGCACCGGGCTGTATCAGCTTAGATTCAGCGAACGTCTGCCGGATTTCGCTGCCGTGAATGAGGCGGTCAAAATCGCGAAAGAAACCAATCCGGCAGCAACCGGATTGACAAACGCCGTATTAAGAAGCTATCTGCGCAACCCGGATAAAATTTCCTTTCCCTCTTTTGATCAAAAGCCGGCCCTACACATCGCCGCATTCCATGCTCACCCGTTATGGCTGGTAAATTTATGGCTGAATATCTACGGGAAAGAAGAGACACTGGCTCTTTGCAGGGCCAATAATGAATTACCACCGCTGACCATACGTGTCAACACCCTGAAAATTTCCAGAAACGATCTATTGGAAAAGCTCAAAGCCGAAAAGTTCGGTTGCATAAAAACCCGGTTTTCGCCAGACGGCATCAACCTGTCCGATTCGCCGGCGCCCATCCAAAAAACCATTTTCTTTAAAGAGGGTCTTTTGCGGCTTCAGGACGAGGCGGCGCAGCTGGTTTCCTGCCTGGTTGGTCCCCGGGACGGTGAACAGGTTTTAGACGCCTGTTCGGGAACGGGCGGTAAAACCACGCATCTGGCCGCCATGATGAATAATTGTGGACGGATTATAGCCCTGGATCGCGATCATGAGAAAATAAATCAATTGAGAAAAGAAACTGCAAGAATGAGTGTTTCTATCATTGAACCTGTGCAGGCTGATCTGAAACACCGGCTGCCTTCCGAATTTCTCCAAAAATTTGATCATGTGCTGGTAGACGCGCCCTGTTCGGGAACCGGAACGCTCCGACGCAATCCCGAGATCAAATGGCGGCTTACGGCAACCGGCCTCAATGAGTTTCCGAAAAACCAGCAATCCATATTGCACAATGCTTCGGATGCCGTTAAAAAAGGCGGGCATCTGATTTATTGCACCTGCTCTGTGCTCTCTTGTGAAAACGAGGAAGTGATCCGGCATTTTTTGGCGAATCATCCGGACTTTACCATCTTTAACCCTTCAACGTCCTTTTCGGAAACCATGCTGGATAACCGAGGTTTTTTAAGGACTTACCCGCACCGCCATTCAATGGATGGTTTCTTCTGCGCCCTTTTAAAACGCAGGATTTAAATTGACGAATCCAGCAAAATAATGCTAGTGGTCATTCCATATTTTTTAAGGAGCGGTCATGTTTGTTCAACAGATGCAGGTAGGCCAGATGGCTGTTTTCGCTTATCTCGTAGGGGATTCCATTACCGGTGACGCGCTGGTTATCGACCCGGCCGACAATGTCCACGATCTGCTGACCTTGGCCGCAAACCACGGTTTACGGATCAACTATATTGTCAACACGCATGGTCATGTGGATCATATCGGCGGCAATGCCGACATGAAAAAACTGACCGGCGCAAAAATCATCTTGCATGAGGCCGACGCCGTAATGCTTACCGCCACACCGCAAGCCATGTTTCGCATGTTCGGCGCAAAGCAGTCGCCTCCTCCAGATCTTCTGGTTCAGGACGGCCACATCATTTCCGTGGGGAATGTTGAACTGAAAGTCATCCATACCCCCGGCCATTCTCCCGGGGGAATATGCCTGTACACACCCGGTTATGTCTTCACTGGTGACACCCTTTTTGTGGAGGCTGTCGGCCGCACAGATTTACCGGGAGGTTCCTGGCAGACCCTGTACAACGCCATTCAGAACAGGCTTTTCACGCTGCCGGACGAGACCAGGGTTATGCCGGGCCATAATTACGGAAGGACGCCCACGTCCACCATCGGTCATGAAAAAAAACACAACCCTTCCATTCGATAAAGGAGCATAAGAACATGACGAATAGTATTTTCCGCACGGAATTCCCTAAATTAAAACTGATCAAACGTGGAAAAGTGCGCGACCTTTATGCCGTGAAGGATGCTCTTCTGCTGGTAGCCACCGATCGGATTTCCGCGTTCGACGTTATCATGTCTGATCCTATTCCGGGCAAAGGCATCATTCTGAATCAGATGTCCGTCTTCTGGTTTAAACAGATGAAAGATATTATCGACAACCACATCATTTCCACAGAAGCCGCTGATTTTCCACATGAGTGTGTACCCTACCTGGAAAATTTGAAAGGCCGCAGCATGCTGGTTAAAAATGCGACACCGCTGCCCGTGGAATGCATTGCAAGGGGATATCTGTCCGGTTCCGGATGGAGCGAATACCGCCGCTGTCAGTCTGTTTCCGGAATCAAACTGCCGGAAGGATTGAAAGAATCATGCAAACTGCCTCAACCTCTTTTCACACCGACCACCAAGGCGCCCCAGGGGGATCACGACGCGCCGATCACTCATTCCGAAATGGAAGATATCATTGGCGCCGATCTCACCGCCAGGATCATGAAAACAACCCTCGCCATCTATGAACGGGCTGCATCGATTGCTTTGAAAGCCGGTATCATTATTGCCGACACAAAAATGGAATTCGGCTTGATCGGTGATGAGCTGATTCTGATTGACGAGTTACTGACACCGGACTCCTCTCGATTCTGGCCGGCTGACGATTACGAAGAGGGCCGGTCACAAAAAAGTTACGACAAACAGTTTCTTCGTGATTATCTGCTCTCCATTCACTGGAACCAGAAACCCCCGGCCCCTGAATTGCCGCAGGACATTATCGAAAAAACCAGAGCAAAATATGAGGAGGCTTTCAAGCGACTGGTAAAATAATACTTCTCGACCATTGACAGAAGCCAAACCGTTGTTACATTACGCCGTGTTTATCCGCACGGCTTCATTTTTTCTGAGGAGGAACTCCTTGAGTACAGGGAAACTGCCGGATTACCGACTAAAACAAAAAATATTACACATAGATAAAACACCTGCAACAACACTGATCCATTACGGCGACCTGTTTTTAGAGGCGGGAGCCCTTTCCGATGCTCTGGAATTTTATGCCAGGGCCGAACATCAGGCCGGATTGAAGAAAATAAAAGAAATTGCATTTGAAAACGGCGACACGTTTCTTTTTCAGGGTGCAGCCAGGGCGCAGGGCATTGAACTTCGGTCCGCTGAATGGGAAGACATTGCCCGCAGAGCTTCGGAGCTCAAGAAATTCTCCTTTGCCAAAAAGGCTCTGGAAAAAACCAACAACGCGGAATTACTAAACGCGCTTACCACAAAGATAAAATCGGAGGAATTAAAACAAAGCGCATGACCAAGAGGGATTATTACGAAATTCTGGGCGTTTCCAAAACGGTTTCCGACGAAGAACTGAAGAAAAATTACAGAAAAATCGCCATGCAATGCCATCCTGATAAAAATCCGGGAGACAAAAAAGCGGAAGAACGATTCAAGGAAGCCGCCGAAGCCTATG
>CAZXIP010000140.1:0-5479 GCA_964640755.1 uncultured Smithella sp.
GAATGAAAGGCATAGGGTGACCGGGCATACCGCAGACCCAGCACCCAGTAGCGCAGGAATATTTCATATAGGCAAATCGACCTCTTCCCGGTTTCATCCGCGGGCATCCGGTGTTCATAGGACACTATACCGGTCTTAGCTTTTCCCGAAGACATCACCTTTCGGACAGACACTAAATAGTCCGGTCCAACGACGGTGTCGGCATCCAGGCTGATTATCAACCGCGGTTCATTAACGGAACTTTTCAAAATGCGCAGTGCCGTGTCCATACCGATTTTACGGGCCATCCCGACGCCGCCTGTTCGGGCGGGAATCTCCAAGCCGGGAGATGAGGCGTCTATATACCCAAGCCTTACAGGTCTTTCTAATATTTTCTTTATTGCAAATAAAAGATCATCAGCAAGCTGACATTCCGGGAATGTTTGTCTGCTGATCAGTGCGTCGAGAATGTCAAGGGCTTGCCTGTTATTGTCTTTGTCGGCGGCCGGTGAGTCTGCCTTGTTGTTGATCACGCAGAGGATAAGGGTTTTTTCCAGCGCCACGGCTGAGTTGACGGCAAGCGATGCCAGCGTAGTAAAGAGGTGATTCTTTTCCGCGTAGGCCGGGATCACGACAACCTGATCAATGCCTTCAAGATGGCCGGTCTGCAGGGTCCAGGGAGACCCCGCCGCGTATCTTGTAAAGTAATCATTGAGGAGGGAATCTTTTTTCATGACAGGACTTTAAGGACACGGCGATGCAGATCAGCGTAATTGTCGCCGGACACCCATTCGATCTTCACGCCTTTTTTTTCCATCCGCCGAAACCACGTCATCTGCCTTTTTGCAAACTGGCCGATGGCGATCTGAAGCTTGGCACTCATCTCGGTCAGCGTCAGTTTGTTTTGCAGATACATGGCGACATAGCGGTACTCCAGGCCAAAGCTGTCCAGCCTCTCCCACGAAAGACCCTGCGAGTGCAATCGGGACACCTCTTCAATCATTCCCTCATCAATTCTTTTTGCAAGCCGCCGGGCTATCCGCTGTCTCAGGACATCTCTTTCCCAGTGAATGCCAAATATCCCGGCATTCACAAAAGGCTTCTCCGGGATTGATCCGGATGGACTTTGCCGTGCTCTCTCGATTTCGATTTTTCTGATCAACCTGTCGCGGTCATCAAGATCGGTCCGGTTGTGCAAGGCGGGTTTCAGGGCCAGAAGGATTTCCTGAAGCTGGGCCTGCGTCTTCCCGGCCATTTCATCACGCAGGCGCTCATCGGGCAAAGCCGCGGGAAGGTCATAATCGGTCAGCACGGACTCCAGGTAAAGACCTGTGCCGCCAACCAGAACCGGCAGAACCTTTTTATTGTGCAGCGCAGTGAATATCTCATAAAACCGCTTCTGAAATTCAAACACATTAAATTCCTGTTTCGGTTCGATGATATCGATCAGATGAACGGGAATCTTTCCTTTTTCCGTTTGGTATTCGGATAAATCCTTGCCCGTACCGATATCCATGCCCCGATAAACCTGGCGCGAGTCAGCCGAGATGATTTCTCCGCAAAGATCCGCCGCGAGCCGCACCGCCAGAGCCGTTTTGCCTGACGCGGTCGGTCCCAGAATGACAACCAGGTTCTTCTTCATGTTCTTATTCAATGTCGCGCTAAAAAAAATGCCCCGGGAGACGGGGCATTTTCATTTAAGTTAATAATCAGGTATGATTATAGTGGTTGAACGTTTGCTGCGCTGGGCCCTTTGTTGCCCTGTTCAACATCGAAACGAATTCTCTGACCCTCATAAAGAGTTTTAAATCCCGTTCCGGCGATCGCACTATAATGTACGAATACGTCTCCGCCCTCATCACTTTCAATGAAACCAAACCCCTTCTTCTCGTTAAACCACTTTACTTTTCCTTCTGCCAATGCTAAAAGTCCCCCTTTCAAAATTTTGTTCCCGCAGGCGAAATGCCTTCAGAAACTAAAAAAACCGCGCGAATTCTTTTTCTTGAATTAAGAATTCTCCGCGGTTAATTCCTTTTTTTACAAAACACTTTAAACACTACAAAGTACCTAAAAAACTACCGTATCTTTTTCGATCAGCCTCAGCAATCGCAATGTGGCTCAAACTTTAACACCATTTTTATTAAAATCAAGCTTTTTTTCATGAATATATTGACTTAAACATTTTGCCAGTTGGGCTTCTCGACCGGCATAAAAATGATCCGTCGCAGGAAGAACCTTCATTTGTGCATGAATATATTCAGCATTTTTCTTCAAATCATTCGCGTCGCAAAACGGGTCGCTGTCTCCGCAAACCATGAATCCCACTGCATTTTCCAGTCCGTTCCAGTCAAAATCAAAATATTTCTGCGGAGGGGAAACAAAAATGGTGGAATGGATCAGTGCTGGCCTGTCTTTCAGCAGACGGGAACCCACCCACGCCCCGAAAGAATATCCTGCAAGAATAATTTTTTTCACATCCCGGCTTTTCATATATTCACAGGCCGACAAGATATCCTGTTTTTCTCCCCTTCCCTCGTCATAACTTCCGGTGCTTGCCCCGACGCCGCGAAAATTAAAACGAAGCGTTGAAAAGCCATGATCTGAGAACACGTCGCGGATGGTTTCCACAACGTTGTTATACATGGACCCTCCCATGAGCGGATGCGGATGGCAGATCACAACACCGGACTCTCCCGTCTCTCCCTGCCATAAACCTTCAGCGGCATACAAACCGTTTTTCCAGGATACTTTTTCTTCCACAGGCATTGTATTTAAATGGCTCCCGCGTGATGACAGGCGCACCAACTCCCTTCACGGTAAGGTTTAAGCAAAGGCTTCGTTGTTTTGCAAAGATCCGTTTTATAGACACAGCGGTCTTTGAAATTACAGCCCGCATCGTCTGATTCCCCCGCCTCACCGCGAACCGTAACATCGCGTTTCTTGCCGGGCAAATCGCAGGACGGCATGGCCGCCAGCAGCATGCGCGTATAAGGATGAAGCGGCACACTATACAAGTCGTTTTTATCCGCCAGTTCGACGATGTGCCCCAGGTACATCACGGCAATCCTGTCGGACACATGGCGGATGACATTGAGGTCATGAGAAATAAACAGGTAGGTCAGTCCGAAATCCTTCTTTAAATCTTTGAGCAGGTTTAAAATCTGCGCCTGGATCGAAGCATCAAGAGCGGAAACCGGTTCGTCGGCAATAATCAGAGAGGGTTGAAGGGCCAGCGCCCGCGCGATACCGATGCGCTGTCTTTGACCGCCGCTGAATTCATGCGGGTATCGTCCGGCCTGCTCACTGCTCAAACCAACTTTGTTCATCAGTTTCAGCGACACCTCGCGGTTTTGTCTGCGGTCGCCCATGCCGTGAATGGTCAGAGGCTCCTCTATAATACTGAGCGCGGACTGCCGGGGATTCAGCGACGAATACGGATCCTGAAAAATCATCTGAACGCTGCGGCGGTAGGTTTTCAAGTCATCCTGTGAAAGACCGAAAATATTCTGATCCCTGTAAATTACGCTGCCCGCGTCCGGTTCTTCCAGCCGCATCAGCAGCTTTGCCAGTGTTGATTTGCCGCATCCGGACTCCCCGACCAGGCCCATGGTTTCCCCCTCAAAAATCTGCAGATCAATTCCATCCACAGCACGCACAATCCTGGGACGGCTTTGCAGAAATCCACCGCCTAAGGTGTATTTCTTTTCCAGTTTTTGAATATCAATTAAAACGGATGCCATGAATGCCTCTAACCGTTCTTTCTGCAACAAAGCAGGCTGCAAAATGCCCCTTTTCAATTTCCACCAATTCCGGTTCGGCCTGGCGGCACACGGTTTCGGCAAGATCGCAACGCTCGGAAAAACGGCATCCGGAGGGAAGTTCGTAGAGGCTGGGAACCGTCCCACGAATCGTTTTTAAACGGGCATCACCGTCAGTAGCTATACCTGAGCAGCCGGAAGGCCGGGACTCAATCAGTCCGCGTGTATAGGGGTGCAACGGATTGGCAAATAAGTTATCCACATCCGATGTCTCCACAATTTTGCCCGCGTACATGACCGCCACCTTTTGCGCCGCCTCGGCTACTACTCCCAGATCGTGTGTGATCAGGATGACTGCCATGTTGCTTTTTTCTTTCAGATTGGAAATCAGGTTCAATATTTGTGCCTGTATCGTCACATCCAGTGCCGTGGTCGGTTCATCGGCCAACAGCAGCCGTGGATGACACGACATGGCCATTGCGATCATGACACGCTGCCTCATCCCTCCACTCAACTGATGGGGATAATCTTTTACTCTTCTTTCCGGCTGGGGAATGCCGACTTCGTCTAAAAGACCCACACTTCTGGTCAGTGCTTCTTTTGCCGGGACATTCTGGTGCAGGCGGATTGCCTCGGCAATCTGATCGCCTATGCGCAAGACGGGATTGAGCGACGTCATCGGCTCCTGAAAGATCATGGCGATGTCACTGCCGCGTTTTTCCCGCATGCCTTCTTCCGGCAATGACAACAAATCCAGCCCGTCAAACAATATGCGGCCTTCCGCAATCCGGCCGTTGGTTGGAATCAGCCTCATGATCGAAAGCGCCAGCATGGTTTTGCCGCAGCCGGATTCTCCCACAACACCCAGCGTTTCACCTGCATCAAGTGACAGGGAAACACCGTCAACTGCACGGATATCGCCCCTGTTTGTTGAAAATACCGTTTTCAGATTTTCAATGGAAAGCAATGGCTGCATATTATTTTTTTACGCGGTTTCGCAGATATTCTACAAGCAGACGGACCGGAACGCCTGACGCGCCCTTTGGAATGTATGGCTTGTCTTTTGTTGTCCAGGCCGGTCCTGCAATATCCAGATGCACCCAGGGAAAATCGCCCACAAACTTGCTGAGAAATGCCGCGGCTGTAATCGTGCTTGCCACTCTCCCGCCGGTGTTTTTGTAATCGGCAATGTCGCTCTTAATCATCTCCGAATAGCTGTCCCATAAAGGAAGTTCCCAGACCAGTTCACCCGTAGCCTGGGCCGCCTGGTTGATTTCTTTCTTAATCTGCTCGTCTTTTCCAAGCATGCCGATCACATCTTCACCCAGCGCGATGATGCAGGCGCCGGTAAGTGTGGCAATATCAATAATGGCCGCCGGCTTATACCGTGACGCATAGGACAAGGCGTCGGCAAGAATCAGTCTTCCTTCGGCGTCCGTGTTGAGCACTTCAATGGTTTTACCGGAATAGGATTTTAATATGTCACCCGGTTTCAGGGCTCCGCCTCCGGACATGTTTTCCGTTG
The DNA here is from genome assembly GCA_964640755.1 of uncultured Smithella sp. GTDB lineage: Bacteria > Desulfobacterota > Syntrophia > Syntrophales > Smithellaceae > UBA8904. Next base: position 5,263 of record CAZXIP010000140.1, read on the forward strand.
CGGGAACCAGGCCGACGATATTCAGCGGCAGTTTGAGGCCCGCCGCCGCCATGACAACGGCCATCACAGCCGCGCCGCCGGACATGTCCGTTTTCATTTCATCCATTTTTTCCGCAGGTTTTATGGAAATCCCGCCGCTGTCGAAAGTCAGGCCCTTGCCCACCAGCGCGATTGGAGCTTCACCTTTTTTCCCGCCGTTATATTCAAGAATGATGAG
>CAZXIP010000141.1:0-5466 GCA_964640755.1 uncultured Smithella sp.
AGCCGAAGAATTTGAAACGAATAACCCGACGGGTTATGATGCATCGAAAAATAAATCTCTCTATCACGAAATCTGAGTTTAAACTTACTATCATTGAGTAAAAATACTCAGTCATTGAGTAAAATGACTTGATTTGCTATAAATCATTTGATATGAATGACTTATGAAATTTAAAAGGCATTTATTAACAACTTTGAGAGATGCGCTTTCGAGGCCGACATCCGTCATTCATGTTTTAATCGGGCCAAGGCAAGTCGGTAAAACAACCATTGCCCTTCAGCTTCAGGAATCTGCTAAAATTCCTGCTATTTATGCAACTGCGGATAGCCCTGTTCCTTTGGATTTCACTTGGATTGAAACACAGTGGAAACGAGCCGTTACAGAAAGTCATGCGTCTAAAGGACCGGTCATTCTGATTCTTGATGAACTGCAAAAAGTAAGGGGATGGAGTGAAACACTAAAAATTCTTTGGGACAGTCGTCTGGACGGACCGGAAATTAGAGTGCTGATTTTGGGCTCCTCCTCATTAATGATGCAGGAAGGTCTGACGGAAAGCCTGGCGGGAAGATTTTTTCTTCATCGCTGCAGCCACTGGAACTACAACGAATGCAAAGAAGCTTTCGGCTGGAATCTGGAACAGTGGATTTTCTTTGGCGGGTATCCGGGAGCCGCATCATTTATCAATGACGAGATTTCATGGAAACGCTATATCGCCGATTCACTCATCGAGACCGTATTGGCCCGCGATGTGCTCCAGATGAGCAAAATTACCAAACCGGTTTTGCTGCGCCACCTCTTTGCACTTGCTGCAACACTGCCGGCGCAATGTGTATCGTATACCAAGATGCTGGGGCAACTTCAGGACGCTGGTAATACCACCACCCTTGCTCATTATTTAAAGCTGCTTGAATCCGCGTTTTTAGTGAGCGGACTTGAACTGTTTTCCCGCAACAAACAGCGAAAGCGGGGCAGCAGCCCCAAACTGGTTTTATGGAATAACGCGCTGATCAACGCATTATCCACACGGACTTTTGATGCTTCCATTGGTGATTCCATCTGGTGGGGAAGGCTGGTTGAAAATGCTGTGGGCGCATGTTTATGCAGTAGCTTAAATTCAATTGAATATACAGTTACCTATTGGCGGAAAGGCAATCACGAAGTTGATTATATAATCGCCAGAGGTGCTGACATCCGGGCAATCGAAGTGAAAAGCGGGGCAGGTAAAAAATTATCCGGGCTGGCCAGTTTCCGAAGCCAATACCCGGAGGCCAAATCATTAATCGTAGGAGGGCCCGGCATTCCGTTGGAAGAATTTTTCATCAAAGACACTGCACAGTGGCTGATTTGATTGCAACCATTTCGAAGCGAAGCGAGCGGAGTTAGTGACACTCTTTCGTAATCATTCCTCCAAAACTACTTTCCCACGCCGCTCTTTTTTCTGAGCCTGCTGATGTTTTGCATCAAGGATTTTTTCCTTTGCGCGTTTACTTCGCTTTCTCTTTTGCCGGCGAAGTTTTTCAACCTTTTCTTTTTCTCTGGCGACAAAGCCGTCCCATTGTAATTCAATTTTATCCAGCAGCAGGCGGCGGGCCAGGTAGCGGTTTAAGGTCTGTGATCTTTCCCTCTGGCATTTTACTGAAAGACCGGTGGGGATATGGACGAGCTGAACACAGGAAGATGTCTTATTGACTTTTTGTCCCCCGGGGCCGGAGGAACGGATGAAGGATTCCTCAAAATCATTTTCGGAAACGCCCAGTTCCTGCATTCTCGCGGCAAGTGCGTTTTCTTTTTCTGTGGATACGGGCATGTCGGGTTCTGTTTCAGGGTATGGAATAGATTTCGTCGCCGATCAGGTTGATCCAGTTTTCGGTCAGAATCTCCCTGGCTTCTTCCAGCTTGTCAACGCCGATGATGACGATGGTTTCTTTCCCGATGCGGTTGATGGTGGTGTAGAGGTAAAGGATATTAATATCCGCCTTGGCCAGTGGTTTCAGGATCGCGTTGATGCGGCCTGCATGCAGGGGAACCTCGGCAGCCAAAACAGGAGTCACTTCAATGTTGAAGTTGAAACTGCTCAGAAGCGCTGCGGCGCGGTCCGGATCATTGACCACAAGGCGGACGCGGCTGTCATGTTCAATGCTGGCGGCGGATACCGCTATGGTTCCGATATCCTCAGTTTCAAGAATGTGGGTAAGTCTGGCAAACGACCCCGGGACATTGCCCAGCAGAACGGATATTTGTTTGACGGCCATAAAGTATCCTTATTGATCCTTGAGATAATCGAACCCGGCGGCAAAGGCTTTGCGGTTAATTTCGGCAAGGGCTTTCTTCCGGCTGCCCATAATGTTTTCCAGACTCTTTAGATAAATTTCCGGTGACACCACCTTGAGTTCTTTAATAAACGTGCCCATCATGATGATATTGGCCACGCGGGTGTTCCCCAGTTCCTGGGCTATGTCGGTGCAGGGAACACAGATGGTTTTTACATCATCGCGGTTAGGACGGATGTCCACGATGGATGAATTGATAAAAATAGTTCCGCCTTCGCTCACTTTGTTTTGAAAGGTCAGCAGGGAAGGCGAATTCATCACCACCAGGTAGCCCGGTTCCGAGGCGATGGGAGACGCAATTTCCTCATCGCTTACCGCCACGGTGCAGTTGGCCGTACCGCCTCTCATTTCGGCGCCGTAGGCGGGAAGATAAGTGACGTGATAACCTTTGTTCATTGCGCTGTTTGCCAGGCTGATGCCCATCATCAGGACACCCTGACCGCCAAAACCGCAAAATATGGTTTTCACTAACATGGCGCGGCCTCCGCGGATTTTTTCATCTCGGCAATCTCATCCTTGTAAACCCCGGGAGGAAATTCTTTGCTCATGACTTCATCAATCCATTTACATGAATCAATCGATGTCATTTTCCAGTTGGTGGGGCAGGGCGAGAGAACCTCGATAAGCGAAAAACCAAGGCCATCGACCTGGCACTGAAAAGCTTTTTTAATGGCTTTTTTGGTCTTATTCACTCCGGCCGGGGAGCTGACCGAACATCTCTCAACGTATGTCGTTCCCCTGAGCTGAGAAAAAATTTCACAAACCTTGACAGGATAGCCGTCCAGTTCCTTTTTGCGGCCGGTCGGACTTGTCGTTGTTCTTTGATTGAGCATGGTTGTCGGGGCCATCTGTCCGCCGGTCATGCCGTAAACAGCGTTATTGATAAAAATGACGGTGATGTTTTCACCGCGGTTGGCGGCGTGGAAGCTTTCCGCAATACCGATGGCGGCAAGGTCCCCGTCACCCTGATAGGAAAAAACGACGCGGTCGGGAAGGCAGCGCTTGATGGCGGAAGCCATGGCCGGCCCGCGCCCGTGGGGCGCTTCAATCATGTCCACGTCAAAGTAATTATAAGCGAGGACGGCGCATCCCGCAGGAGGAACACCGATGGTGATGCCGCGGATTCCCATTTCATCAATGACTTCGGAGACGAGGCGGTGAGCAATGCTGTGACCGCAACCGGGGCAATAATGAAAGACAGCTTCTTTCAGACTTTCGGGATGTTTGAAAACGGTTTTTGCCATTTGTTTCTGACCTTCAGTGTGATCGATGGTTATAAATCCTTTTTATTGTATATTCTGGCTACCACATTGGCCAGTTCCGACGGCGTTGGCACGGCACCTCCCGGACGTCCGTGAAAATCAATGTTGGCATAACCCTGCAGCGCCAGACGGACATCCTCAAGCATCTGCCCTGTGCTCATTTCAAAAACCAGGAAATTCTTAACTTTTGCAGACAGTGTCCGCAGTTTCGCCTCCGGAAAAGGCCAGAGGGTGATCGGGCGGAAAAGGCCAATGTTCATGCCGTGGCTGCGGAGTCTTTTTATCGCTCCCTTGGCAATACGGGCGGCTGTTCCATACGCAACAATGACCAGCTCTGCGTCATCCACCCGATGTTCTTCAGAAAGGGTTTCATTTTCTGTAATCACTTCATACTTGCGGGCCAGCTTCCAGTTGTGTGCTTCGCTGTCAATCGGATCAAGAATAAGGCCGTGGATGAATTTGCTCTTTCCGGTGCCAGCGCCGCGCAGCATAAATTTCTCTGGATATTGACGGGGTTTTGGTTTTTTAAAAATAACCGGTTCCATCATTTGCCCCATCATGCCATCGGCCAAAATCATGACAGGCATACGGTACTTATCGGCCAGATCGAAGGCGTCCATGGTTAAATCAGCCAGTTCCTGGCCGGTGGCGGGTGCGATGACGATTGTTCGGTAGTCTCCGTGACCGCCGCCCCGGGTTGCCTGAAAATAATCGCCCTGCGACGGACGGATATTGCCCAGTCCCGGACCGCCGCGCATAATATTGACGATGATTCCCGGCAGCTCACAGGCCGCCATCGAAGAAATGCCTTCCTGCTTCAGCGATATTCCGGGGCTCGAGGATGAGGTCATAACACGCACACCCGTCGCCGAGGCGCCGGCGATCATATTGATGGCGGCAATTTCACTTTCCGATTGAAGGAAAACGCCTCCTTCCGCGGTGCGCATATGCTCGGCCATGTACTCGGTCAATTCGTTCTGCGGCGTAATCGGATAGCCGGCATAGAAACGGCAACCCGCCCGGATAGCGGCTTCACCGATCACATTGTTTCCCGACATCAATACCTTATTCACGGTAAACCTCGATAGCTACATCCGGACACATAGTTGCACAAATCGCGCATCCGTTGCATTCCTTTTCTTCGACGACGCAGACGGGGTGATACCCTTGTGCGTTATATTCTTTGGATGGTGCGATGTGCCCTTTGGGGCAGAAGTGAATGCAGAGGTGGCACTCCTTGCAAAGATCCTTTTTTATCTTGATATATCCCTTCAAATCATGTCCCCGAATCGGTTTTTGCCTGACGTTCAATCACATTCGGCGGTTGCTATCTTGCGCATAATGCTCAGAAAGTCAAGTATTTTTGGTTAGACGTGATGAACGGAAAAACCGAATCCCTAAATTTTGCTGATTTGAAACCCTTCCAGTCTGATGGCCACGGAGCGTTGCATCAATTCTATGGAAATGACGAAAAGTTCTTTTTCCAGGTCGCTTTTCACGACAGTGCCTTCAATCCCGGCAAAGGGACCGTTCAGGATTCGCGCCGGTTCACCCGTTTTCGGATACTGCATGGAAAACATTTCCACCTTTTTATCCATGATCCGCTGGATTGCCATGATCTTTTCATCCGGCACCGCGATGGGTTCGGCGTTTTCCTTTTTCCCGAGGATTCGGACCACCCCGGGTGTCTTGAGAATCGCCAGTTTGGTTTCGTTGTCCAGGGAGGCTTCCACAAAAAGATAACCGGGGAAAAGCGGCACGGAAATCTTTTTTTTGCGGTCTTTTCGCTTGCTCCAGACTTCCATCTCCGGTAGAAAAGATGTCAGTTGCTTTTGTGTCAGACCGATATGGGCCTTGTATTCATGACGGCTTTT
>CAZXIP010000142.1:0-5463 GCA_964640755.1 uncultured Smithella sp.
TTGGTGCCTTCGTAAATCAGGTTGATCTTCTGGTCACGCATCATCTGCTCGACCGGGTACTCACGGCAATAACCGTAACCACCGTAAGTCTGTACGGCGTCTCCGCATACTTCCATGCCCCTCTCGGTGCAGTAGGACTTGACCATCGGAGTGAGCATTTCGATCATGCCATGCCAGTATTCTTTCTGCTGCTCGTTGTTTTCGAAGCCGGCATTGAATTCCTGGTCCATAGCATAGTAGCACAGGAAAGCCAAAGCGCGCATACCTTCGGTAATGCTCTTCTGCCTCAAGAGCATGCGGCGCACATCCGGATGCTGAATAATCGGCACTGCCTTTGCATTCGGATCTTTCAATGCCACGGCAATGATGTTCGATCCCTGGATACGCTGCTTGGCGTAGTCAAGCGCATGCAGGTACGCCGACATGGCTAAAGACACGCCCATCATGCCCACGCCCTGTCTCTCTTCGTTCATCATCTGAAACATGATCTTCATGCCGTCGCACTCTTCACCCATGAGATAGCCTATGCACTTGCCGTCGGTGCCGAAGTTCAGTGTACAGGTGGCGTTGCCGTGGATACCCATTTTGCTTTCGATGTTGCCGCATTGCACATCGTTAGGTTCTCCAAGCTCGCCTTTTTCATTGAAACGGATCTTGGGAACCATAAAGATCGAAATTCCCTTTGTACCGGCCGGGTCACCTTCGATGCGGGCCAGCACCGGGTGAATAATATTCTCTGTCAGATCGTGATCTCCGGCAGAAATGAAGCACTTGGTGCCGGTGATGGAATAAGTACCGTCTCCATTCCTTTTGGCCGTAGTTTTCAGAATGCCCAGGTCAGACCCCGCACCCGGTTCGGTCAGACACATTGTGCCGGCCCATGCGCCGGTGAACATCTTTTCGATGATAATGTCGCGCAACGGGTGTTTGAAATGATCTTCCATCAACCGCGCCGCACCGTGGCTCAAACCGGCATACATGAGAAACGCCTGATTGGTGGCCAGGAACATATTGGCAACAGCAGCTCCGATTATAAACGGAAAGGATTGGCCGCCAACTTCAGGTGAATCGGCCGTGGTCATCCAGCCGCCCTCACAATACAGTTTCCAGAGGCGATGATAGGCTTCCGGCGCAAAAACCTTACCATCTTTGAACGTAGCCTCGATTGGTTTACGGTGAACTTCATCCGGATAAGTGGGAGCTATTTCAGCCTCGGCGAATTTCTGCGCCTGATCGAGCACCATGTTGCACATATCCACGTCATGATCGGCATAGCGACCTTTGCCCAGAAGGGTTTCCCCGATATTGAAAACCTCATTCAGCTGGAATTTTATCTCCCTTTCATCAATCCATAAACTTGCCATAAAAAACCTCCTCACTTCTGTTTATTTACAACTTGGCAACTCTATATCGTATTATATGGCCGTTAGTCAACATCCGCTTCGAGAAACATGTCTGCGATCACGATTTATGAGTAATAATAAGTAGATAGAAGACACTGGAGTACGTTTCTGCGCATAAAGTGATGTAAAACGGGAATGAACGGTATAATTCGCACCGGGGCAAAGGCAAGAATCATGCACAGGGAAAAAGTCTTAAGAACCAGAACTGTCTTAAAAAATTTCAGGCCATGTTGATGGTGTGGATCTTCAGCAGAAATTCCTTGAACTTTTCTTTTGTCGTCTCTTTTATTGATTCAAGCCGAACAATCACCGCCTTATTGTAGAAGGTGTATCCATTTTCGATGATTTCCGGATCATTATCGTCGTCAATGAAGTGCTCCATAAATTTCATGGCAAACGTCTTTGCCTCTTGCTCATCTTTTGCAGTCACTAAATAATGATGATAATCCCGATCCTCATCTTGTGTTTCGGAAATCTTTACTCTGTAATCAGGCATAGTCTTTCTCCCATAATTTTAACATGTAATGTCGATATGTTTATATATTATCAAAAAATTTAAAGTGAATCCATATCAGTTGTGAATATTTTTTTACGTTACCGGAAGATCAAACAGGATATTTACCCGCCTTTTTTTTGCTTTTCTTTTGATTATACATCAATTGGTCAGCCTCGTAAATCAATTCATGGATTGAACAGGGCACCGAAGGATCGTAATCGGCGACGCCGATACTCATGGAAATGATATAAGGGAGATCAGAAGCGGCACATTCCTCATCAGTCCTGCATTGCAAGCGTCTCATAATAACTTCAGGCAGTTCAGGACTGTCGTAAACTAGCGCGGCAAATTCATCTCCCCCGAGACGGGCAACGATGTCGGAATCCCTGAATGTATTTTTTAAAATAATGGATGTTCTCTTCAGTGCGCGGTCGCCCTCTTCATGCCCCCAGGTATCGTTGATAAGCTTCAGGCCGTCAAGATCGATGAAAAAAAGAAGCATTTTTTTACAGGCCCTTACAGCTGTTTTCATTTGCTGCTCGGAAAGGGAGATAAAACCTCTTCTGTTGAGCAATCCCGTCATGGGGTCGATAATGGCCATCATGCGGATCTCCTCCTCTGTCCGCTTGCGTTCGGTTGCGTCCCTTGCGACCAAAAGGATCCCCGAAGGTTCTCCTCGATTCCATAGTGTGGAGGATTTTACATCAAAGTAAAGCGGATCATCACCCGGCGATCTCATGATTTTTGACTCATAAGACAGGGTCTCTGAAAAGCCTTTGCTAAGTAAGTCAAAAATTTGATCATAATGATGTTCAACTGAATCCGGGGGCAGGAAATCTTTCAAAGCCATTCCGACAACTGCCTTGCCCCGGGCAAGTGCTTTTGCCGCCGGGTTAGCGTAAGTAATCATCCCCGTCATATTGATTGTTACTATCGCATCCTGAGCAGTCTCGGTAAGGTTTCGGAACTTCTCCTCACTTTCCCGCAGCGCCTCTTCAGCCTGTTTGCGCTCGGTGATATCACGGATAATCCCTCTGAACCCAACAGGGTTGCCCCGGACATCCCTTATCAGAGTTATGGAACTCTCAACGGGTATTTTCCCGCTTTCTTTTGTAATCAACTCCCAATCGATTCCCTTGATAGGCTCCCCTGTAAGGAAAACCTTATGGTAGGCCTCGAACACCCTGCTCGCATTCTCGTCGTCCAGGTACTCACGAAAGTTCAGACCCATCATCAGTTTATCGGCATAGCCAAGATTCATTACTGCAGCGGCATTGAAAAACGTCAGGTTTCCCTTTAGATCCACCTCATAGTAGGCTTCCTCCATATTATCGAGGATGTTCCGGTAACGCTCCTCTCTTTCGCGGTAACGCGCTTCGCTTTTCCGCAGGGCATCCTCTGCAAGCTTGCGTTCGGTGATGTCCCGGAGATTAACAATTCCAGCCTCAATTTTCCCCTGACTGATCAAGCTGGTTCCCGTAACCTCGAAAAAGCGCCAGCCTCCATCCCGGTGACGAATACGCATCTCAGACCGCAGATGAGGGGCGTTGACATCTTTGGCAATTTTAATGGCTAGTTCAGTTAAATATTTCAAATCGTCCGGGTGAACAAGATCAAACAGGCCGCCGCCGATTCTTTCTTCAGGTTTGTATCCTAAAACTTTTTCAACCGCATTGTTTTCGTAGGTAATAATCCCTTTTCTGCTTACGATGACAATGATGTCCGCAGATTGGTCTGCAAGAGCCCGAAATCTTTGTTCTTCGCGATGCAATTTCTCCTCTGCGCGTTTACGCTCGGCAACATCGCGGATAATTCCCCTGAACCCAACAGGGTTGCCGCAGGGGTCCCGCATCAAAGATATGGAACATTCAACGGGTATTCTCTCACCTGTTTTGCTGATGATCTCCCAATCGACTCCCTGGATAGGCTCCCCTGTGAGGAAAACCGTGTGGAACGCATCAAACACTTTTTGATGACTCTCCTTTTCCACATAGTGGCGAAATTTCATGCCCATCATTTCATTTTCGCTGTATCCGAGTTTCCTCACTGCCGTGCTATTGAAAAACGTCATTCTTCCTTTCAGATCTATCTCGTAATACACCTCCTCCATGTTATCGAGGATGTTCCGGTAACGCTCCTCTCTCTCATGGAGGCGTGCTTCGCTTTCCCGCTGGGCCTTTTCCGCACGCTTGCGTTCGGTAATATCGCGGAGATTAACGACGACTCCTTCAATAAAGTCCTTCTGCTTCAGATGAATTGCGCCAGCTTCAAAAATATGCCAGTTCCCTTGAATGTCCTGCACACGCACTTCACGTTTCTGAACAGGGGCATTTTCATCTGCAAACAATAAATTGAATGCATCTTTTATAAAAACCACGTCATCAGGGTGTACATAGTCAAATACTTTATTGCCAATTCTTTGATCAGCCTTAAATCCCAGGATTCTTTCCACAGCGTCGTTTTCATACATCACCACTGCTTCCCGATTCACGAGAAGAATAATATCCGAAGATTGCTGGGCAACAGCATGGAACAGTTGATCCCTGGCTTGTATTGTTTTGTCTGATATTCCAGATGTTTCAGGCTTATCCTGCGACTTGGATTTATTTTGCTTTACATTTGGGTTCATATACTTAAATCAATATCCGTCCTCTTTGACAGTGACAGGGGCATCTCAAATTGCCGTTGCATTATCGTAAATCACGCGAAAACATTATGAGGAATGATTTTAGATGTCAATGTAATTTCAACAACAAAATTTTGGAATTGAACTTTTTCATACAAGATTGACCTGGCAGATTCATCAAGGTTACTGTTATGCTCACATCAGCTAAGGATGGATCCATCAACGAAGCTTCGTTAACTATTCGTAGTTTAAAGCAATTTTTCCGACTTGACACCAAAAATTTTAGTTATCGGAATTCTTTACACAATGAATATCTGATGTAATATATTGTAATGAAATCTTTTTCTGCGAATATATATCCCTAAAGCACGCTTCTGCATGAATTTTATTGTCGAAATAATTTACAATTGATGACCGGGATGAAATAATCCAGAATGCCGCTGATGAAATTGTATTTCAAATTATTCAACAATATCTATCCATTACAAACTATCGATGATAATATGTTTGCGAGGCACATTATTTGCTGACACGTATTACATTGTTTTTTCACATAAAAGTAATAGAATAACCTGGATTCGTTTCCTACTAATAATGGACAGGGTGAAAAGATGAGTCATCAAGAACAGATCATTGTAAGTGAACTTGACAAAAACCCTAATATTCGCATTACGGACCTGGAGAATATGACGGGGCTGCCCATCGGAGAAGTCTGTAAGATCCGATACTTCTGGAAGCTGGAAAAGAAACGGGAGAGTAAGCAATATGGCCTTTCTCGGGGAAGAGAAGAAAAACCTGCTTACAAACGATGCTATGCGTAATCAAGAGATTGTTTAACCAAACGATGGCAGTTGTCAACAGAAGAACGCTTAAACAAACCTTTCACATGTCTTGATTTCTTCATTATGATAGTTGAAAAAAAGGCAGGGTCATCCGGC
>CAZXIP010000143.1:0-1846 GCA_964640755.1 uncultured Smithella sp.
TTGGACAGGCGCCCCAGAACAACATCCAGGATACCGCCCGCTTCTCCGGCCGCAATCAAGTTCACAAAAAGATCATCAAATACCTTGGGATACTTTTTCAGTGCGTCTGTCAGGCTGGTGCCGCCTTCGATATCTTCCTTGATGGTTCGGATGATTTTTGAAAAAGTCTTGTTTTGCTCCTGCTGGGACAGAAGATCAAGACATTGAATCAGCGGCAAACCGGCATTAATCATCGTGGAAAAAATCCGGCAGAAAACGACAACTTCCTTTTCTTTCACTCCACCTGCCAAAAAAGGAAGATATTCCGCCAGGTCTTTCGGTTTGCTCTTGACCTCGATGGACTTAAATCCCTGCTTTCTCAAAAGAGCTCGGAGAGCCGCTTCATCAGCCGCCTCCATTTCTCCTTTTTTTACCTCGTCCTTTCTCGTTGTTCCTTCCCAAAGGAAAACCGGCATAATCGAAAGTCCTTTCTTTTAAGGGATTGCTTGTTTATCTCATATCATAAACTATCTTCCATGTAGTTTCAACAACTTAAATTCAAAAAACAATTTTTTTTGATCTCCTGTTCCCAAAACGAAACACCTTGGAACCGTCCGGCTGAAACATTATCTGTGAAAAACAGCAGCGGCAAAAACAATGCCCGTCTGATTCTACCCCTGGCCATCCTAATTATTTCGTCCTGCGTTGGAGAAGAATTGCATATTGAATGATCCCTGCGGCAACAGCTACGTTGAAAGAGTCAAATTTCCCCGCCATGGGAATGGTCACGAGAAAATCACATTTTCTTTTCACCAGCGGCCTGATCCCCCGGTCTTCACTTCCCATAACCAAAACCGCAGGAACGTTAAAATTGTGTTCCATGATGTCCTTTCCTCCATGAGCGTCCGCGCCAAAAACCCAGAACCCTTTTCCTTTCAGATCATCAATTGTTCTGGACACATTCGTCACACGGGCAATGGGTAGCCGCTCGGCACTGCCGGCAGACGCTTTCATGACCGCCGGCGTAACGGAAGCCGCCCGATCCGTCGGGATGACCACACCGTTGGCACCCAGGCAATGAGCGCTGCGTATAATGGATCCAAGGTTCTGCGGATCGAGGATACCATCTAGAATCAATATAAGATCGTTTGACATGCAAGGGTTGCGGTTTTTGAGCAATACATCCAAGTCTGCATATACGAAGGAATCACGAAAACCGACGATTCCCTGATGATCTTTGCGGCCCGTCAACTCATCGAGATACTGACGACGCTTCCATTCCACGGGTACTTTTTTCTGGCGGGCAACATCAACAATTTCTTTAACAGCCGGGCCACTGCGTCCTTCGGCAACAATAATCCTTTTCAGGGGCGTGCCCTGACTGGCAAGAAGCACTTTAATGGGATTAATACCGTAAACTGCTTCCATATTTTGCCTTTTGTCTGCAGATGGAAATGATTATGCGCTTTCTCGGAAAGCCAGACCGCCGGTAATTTCATCAACGATCCGGCGGCAGGCGGCAAGCGGGTCCGGGGCATTGCGGATAGGCCTGCCGACAACAATGTAGTCGGCTCCTGTCCGAATCGCCTCAAAGGCGCTGAGTGTCCTTTTTTGATCATCTTTGACGGGTTCGTCAGCACTGCGAATGCCTGGCGTGACAATGACAAAATCTTCACCGCAGTCCCGTCTAACGGCGGCAATGTCCCGGGGCGAAGCCACAACACCTGATGCTCCAGCCATATAAGCCATTTTCGCCAAGTGCATCACCAGATCATCCGCGGTTTTTTCAAATCCGATTTCCGAAAGATCGCTGTCATTCAGACTGGTCAACACGGTCACTGCAAGAACAACAGGGCTTTTGACGCCG
>CAZXIP010000143.1:1946-5430 GCA_964640755.1 uncultured Smithella sp.
ACAATCTCCCGGTTTTTGCTTTCCATAAGCGGTTTGGAACCTTTGAGCAACTGGCGTGCCCGCTGGGAAGCCAGTGACACCAGGCCGAATCTTGTTTCGGCCACCCTTAACGAATCTTCTATTGTGACTCTTGCCATGAACCTGCTACCTCCTCAACATTTCCGCATTAATATATCTTAAAAATACGATCAATTTTACCATGCAGACGGTTTGTTTTACATTTCTCCGCGCGGTAAATCGAAATCATCTGTTGTACAGCTGTTTCCAGATTTTCATTAAAAATCGAATAATCATACCATAAAACTTCTTTCAATTCACTACTTGCCTGGGCAAACCTTGTTTTTATGGCTTCCTGACTTTCATGCCCCCGTTTTTCAAGACGTTTCATAAGCTCATCCGTATCGGGGGGCAACACAAATACGAAAACGGCTTCCGGAAACTGTTTTTTAATAGCCTTCGCGCCGCGCGGCTCAATATCCAGCAACAGGTCTTTCCCGTGATTCAGGACATCATTGATCGCTTTGACGGATGTGCCATAAAAATATCCGTAATTCTCAACCCATTCGACAAACTCACCTTCATCCATCCGTCGCTGAAAATCTTCACGGGAAACAAAATGATAATCCTTCCCATTGATCTCATTGGGACGCGGTGCCCGCGAGGTATAGGAAACGGAAAATTCAATTTCCGGATATGCCGCAAGCAACCTCCGGCAAATGGTACTTTTTCCCGCGCCGGAAGGCGCTGAAATCACAATGATCAAACCCTTATCTATCAATGCTTTACTCAATGTTCTGTGCCTGCTCACGCAACTTGCCCAGTTCACTTTTAACTTCGATGACCTGGCGGGCAATGTCCGCATCATTCCCTTTGGAACCGATCGTATTAATTTCACGGTTCATTTCCTGCAGAAGGAAGTCTATTTTCCTTCCTTCCGCCTCATCGCTTTGCAGCAGGGATTCGAACTGACCGATATGGCTTTGCATACGAACAATCTCTTCGGTAATATCACATCGGTCCGCCATGACAGCCACTTCCTGGGCCAGGCGGCCGGCGTCGAGCTCCAATCCCGCCGTCAGTTCCTTAATCCTGTCTGACAGACGTTTTTGATACTCAAGCACAATCTGCGGTGCACGCAACCGAATTTCTCCCATGATTGCGCCAATGGCCTGAAGCCTCATCTGCATGTCCGAGAACAGCACGATTCCTTCATCCTGCCTCATATTGACCAGTATCGACAACGCCTCCTGCAACATTTTTTCCACTGAATTTAAAAAATCGGCATCCATCTGGGTTTCCGCGGGCGGCGTAAAAATGTCGCGAAAGCTGATAAGGGTTTTGATGCTGACGGGCTCCTGAATATTGAATTCTGTTTTCAACCGGCTCAAAACATCAAAGTAGTCCCGGGCAATGTCCATATTCAAATTCACTTTTGACGTATCGCTGCATTCGCCCTCCAACCGGATCGAAACATCAATACGGCCTCGCTTGAATCTTTCCGCTATTTTCTTTTTATACTCCATTTCGAGCGGGTAAAGCGAAGCGGGAATCCTGAGGGCAATTTCAAGAAAACGATGGTTGACCGATTTAGCTTCCACGATAATATTACGTCCATCACAAAGACCTTCCACACGGCCGTAGCCAGTCATACTTTTAATCATACCAAACCTTCTTGCGTAATAATGATGTCTTATATCGGCTCAAGTTATTTTTAACTGTAATAAATATCGCGCACGGATAGCTTCCAGCATTGCCAGTTGTTTCTCGTCTGCGTAATCCGGATATGTCCAGGGCATGGAGCAGAACTTCTTCCCCTGGTAGATCAGCGTCAAATCTGCATAAATCCCGCTGCGCAAATAAGGCCTGTGAGTATATCCCTTGCCGGTAGCCAGAATCAGGTGCGCCTGCGACAGATATCCCGGATCAATATTCACCGTCCTGTGATGATCAACAGCCGTTTCTTTTTCGATTGCATTTGTCGCAAGCTTAATATCCGGTAAATTTTCCGGCCGGATTAACTCTTCCATGGACAAAAAACGCCGCACAAGTTTCCCGCCCATTTCCGGATGATAATAATCCGTATAATCAAAGGGAACCTGCGCGCTTACGAAATCAGGCTGACCATAAAGGGCTGACAGACGGAGGATAGCATCATTTAACATGCCGGCCTCCTGGGCAAAAACACTGAAGACCAGTTTAACCGGCTGGGCCTGTGTCGGTTCACTCATAATACGCTGATCAGTTCTTCCCTGGAGACGGTTGATGTTCCCACTTTGCCTACAACGATGCCTGCCGCATGATTTGCCAGGGACGTTGCTTCTTTCAGATTCGCACTTGCTGCCAGAGAAAGAGCCAGCACACCGATGACAGTATCTCCAGCCCCTGTAACGTCGTATACCTCCTTGGCCTGCGCGGGAAAATGCGTGTGGGCGATCCTGGGCCCTCTTTCAAAAAGGCTCATGCCTTCTTCTCCCCTTGTCACCAGCAAAGCCTGAAAATCGTATTTTGCAAGCAGTGTCTCTCCCAGTTTTAACAGATCATTGCCGTTGACGAACTCCAGACCTGCCGCCCGTCCGGCTTCATGATGATTGGGAGTGATCACGTGAACTCCTTCATATATCGAAAAATCACTCTGCTTCGGGTCTACACACAGGAAGATTTGTGAACCCCTGACAATGTTTCGGATGCCGTCAATCAGTTCTCTGGACACAACCCCCTTGCTGTAATCGGAAATGACAATGGCACCGATTTTGTCGCGTAGCGATTTCACATACGAAAGAATTTTATCACAACTTGTGCTAGGAATCGGCTTTTTGCTTTCCTGGTCAAACCGGACCACCTGCTGCCCGTGAGCAACGATCCTTGTCTTGAGTGTCGTTGGTCTGCCCTTTTCGATCACAATACCAGCGGTATCGATTTCCCGTTCTTTGAGCTGCCTGAGCAGTCCCTTGCCTATGTCATCGTTACCGATCACACCGGCCATATAAACCCCGCCGCCCATGGCATAGATCGTGTTTAAAACGTTTGCGCTTCCGCCCAGCATCACGGAGTCTTTTTGAACATCAACCACCGGCACAGGCGCCTCAGGTGAAATTCGCGAAACTTTTCCCCAGATGAAATGATCCACCATAACATCTCCGACGACCAACACGGCGGATCTCGAAAAATTTGCAATGATTTTGAGTGCTTTTTGTCTTGAAATATCCTTGTTCACTTATATATAAAACCTCTGGGCATCGATCACGATGAAATAAAAAAGCGCATGAAGCGCAAAAATTAGCTAAAAATCGGGCAAATGCTATTATCAAGAGCGGGATTTGTCAATGATTTTCCTAATCAAAGTTTTTTATCAGGTATGTCAAAACTAAAAAGAAAGGACCCGAAGCGTTTCAACTCCGGGCCCTTTCTTAAAAAATCACAAGATATTTTCAACTACGCATGATGTCCGTGGGATTCGGACTTCTTTTCTTCACCCCAGGCAATC
>CAZXIP010000144.1:0-5349 GCA_964640755.1 uncultured Smithella sp.
TCCCGCTTTAATTCCGTTTCTACCATAACGATTCACTCCTTGCTAATCCCTGGGGTCGAATGACCAGAACAATCATCACAAGAATCAAGGCCGATAAATTCATGAAGCGAGGTTCTCCAATGACATTACAGACGATGGCGTGAGTAAATCCGATTAAGAAACTGGCCATGATCGTGCCTTTAATGTTTCCCAATCCGCCCAGTACAGCAACCAAAATCGCCGTGGTCATATACAGCCAGCCCATACCCGGCTCGACCGACCAGACCGGCGCCACAACAAGCATCGCGATGATAACGGGCAAAAGGACGATCATCATGGTAAATAAATAGAGTGTTTCTACATTGATGCCGACAATTTTTGATGAGTAGATGTCCTGAGACAGGGCCCGGATGGCCATCCCCGTTTTTGTTTTTACGAAAAAGAAGACGAAAGCGCCGGTCATCACAAGAGCGATCACGGCACCGATCACAAGCTGCTTGGGAATCACCACTTCACCGATCTGAAATATGCCGTCCATAAGCGTTGTTTCCAGGTAGACGCCCGCCTGAACCGGATAAAAATAATTAGCGGCTTGTTCAATAATCAGGGCGACAAGGAGCAGCGCCGTCAAAAGAACGTCCTCGGTATTAAGATATTTTTTAATAATCCCTTTGTAAATGAGGATGGAAACGATAAATTGAATGACGACCATTCCCAGAATGGAAGGGATGAGCGACCAGCCAAGCGCCGACATAAACATCCAGGTACCGTAAACGGTGAGAGGAAAAATATAGGCGTATCCGAGATGGAAAATCCGCAGTACCCCGCAGATCAGGGAGAAACCGAGCGCGATCAGAAGATAAATGGAACCCAGCACAAAAGTGTAAATCATAACCGTCTGAACATAAGTCCACATGTCATTACACCCTTTACGAAGAGATTCAATATTTGTTCAAATTAATGGTGATGACCAGTTTCTGAAATTTTCAGAAACTTCTTCCTGCGCTTTGATCACCGCCGGCCACCGCAAAAGCAGCCGTGTTCAGACAAAGCCCGAGTATTCGTTGTCGAAGGAATTGAAGAGATGAAAATTGATGTTTTGCAAGCGATTGAAAATGACAAGACGGTGCAGTAAAATAAATGCTGTGCGTTAAACGTTTATGGAAATTACGCGCATGGGTATTTGCATTGACGAAACGTTGGTCCATTGCACCACGCTGCCTCCAAGGTAGCCGGATGACGAGACTGTTCCATCTTCAGGTAAACCGAACCAATATGCACGTTCCTGCATATCCATAAATACAACAATCGTTGTTTTTAAAAAAGTAATGCAAACGCTCCTGTTTTGTCAAGCAATATTTAAGCGGCATTGGAAAACCGCCGGACCCATTTCCGGCGTAATGTTGAATGTTATTGACTGGATATTGGATATCGGCCATGAGCTCCGGTTTCATGCGATCATCATTCGGATCAATCCATCATGTTTCATCGTGCGGCGATGCTTAATAAATCGCGGATCGCACCGACTGCCTCATCAACATCCTCACTGGTGGTGAAAAAACTGAAGCTGAAACGGATGGTTCCCTGCGGGAAAGTGCCGATTGTACGATGCGCCGACGGCGCGCAATGCAGACCGGGACGGCACAGAATACCGTGTTTGTCTTCAAAGTAGAGAGCGGCGTCAGAAGGTGAAATGTCTTTCAGATTAAATGAAACAACAGCGGTCCGGCGAGCAGTGTCCGTTGTGCCGTAAACCGTCACCCGATCCTTAAATTCTTTCAGCTGCTCCAAAAAGGCAGCTGTCAATTGTTCTTCCCTGGCGCGAATCGCCTCGATTGTCTGTTCAAGAACATAGGCCACGCCGGCACCGAGCCCTGCCAAACCTATCGTGTTGGGTGTGCCGCTTTCATATTTGTCCGGCATAAAGTCCGGTTGTTCTTCAAATTCCGAACGGCTGCCCGTTCCGCCCATCATCAGCGGAGCAATCTTTTTTTCCAGACCGCCGCGAACATAAAGACCTCCCGTGCCCTGAGGCCCATAAAGTGATTTGTGCCCGGTAAAGGCCAAAAGATCTATCGCCATTTTCTCCACATCGATTGGCAAAGCCCCGGCAGTCTGGGCGGCATCAACACAAAACAACACGTTCCCTTTTCCCTTGATGAGTGATCCGACGGCTTCAATCGGCATAATGGTTCCCGTCACATTGGATGCATGTGTCAGGACAATCATTTTTGTGTTTTTTTTGAATGCTTTTCCTATGTCACCGGGATCAAGTTCCCCTTCCGGCGAGCAGGGAACAACAGACAACTCAATTCCGAGTGACTCCATAAAACGAAGGGTCCGCATTACGGAATTGTGTTCCATGCTGCTGGTGATGACGTGATCGCCCGGCTGCAATCCGCCCTGCAGAGCGATATTGAGCGCCTCCGTGGCATTTTTCAGAAGCGCAATGGTAAGCGGATCATCAATATGAAAAAGATTAGCCAGCGCCTCCCTTGTTTTGTAGATGGTGCGTCCGGCGTCTATGGACCGTTTGTGGCCGGAGCGGCCGGGTGAACCGCCTGTGTTTTGCTGGTAGGCCGCCATCGCGTCAAGAACATCTTTGGGCTTGGGAAAAGAGGTTGCCGCGTTATCCAGATAGATGCTGTTCATAAATCATTTCTTGTTGAAAAATGTTATTGTCCGGCATCTGTTTTTAATCATTACCGGCGATATCTTAAATCCATAAACCTTGGCGGAATCTATTTTGCCACGGTTTTCTTTTCGAGAGCGGACGTAATGCCATATCAAACGGACGGCGATGGTCCCCCAAGGGGGAAATGCTTCCCGCCATAAGCAGCGGGAAGCATTTTACTGAATTGAGACCGCCCATGATAGATGGGGTGACAGGAAACGTCTCGGGCGATCAGGATTGCTATGTATCTGTAAAGAGCCTGAAGCCACTCTCTGTTTTTATTCATTTAGTGGCAGTATAAGCAAAGCCATCAGACAAGTCAATCGGATATTCATTCAAATCCGGATTCATCCTGAAAAGCGGCCTTCGTCTTGTTTGCGCGAAGACCCACCGATAATTATACCTTGACTTCATGCAACTTGAATGTATGATTTCATGAACAACATTTGATATGAAGCAGCGTTCATTGCGCGGGGAAAAGGCTAAATTAAAATCATGGGGGGGGCGAAGTCTTTTTTCAGAATATCATAACATAATTTCGGGCCTTCAAAAACCGGGCCCGGTTACGGGAAGAAAATCATGGTTAAAGAAAAAAAACCAAAGAAGTCATTCGGCCAGAGCATCAGGAATTATCGTGAGGGCAGGGGATTGAGTATCAGGGAACTGGCGCATGAAACCGGGTATCCGGCCGACCTCCTCGAAAAGGTTGAAATGGACGAGGCGACAGCTCCGGTGGCCCTGGTTTTACAATTAAGCCGGTCGCTGAAAGTTGATGTCGGGAAACTGGATCCGGATGAAACCAAAAAGGCCACGTCGAGGGTCAAAAGCCAGAAAAAGCGTGCCGGATCATACGCTTATACACAGCTTACCAGGTCGGGTCCCGACAAGCACCTTGGTGCGTATCTTGTTACCATAGAACCCGAGACGGCTCATGAGGGCGTTGAATATCACCATGAAGGCGAAGAATTCATCTATGTGTTAAAGGGAAGGCTGTCGATCCTGGTGGGCAAGAATACGAGCCTTCTGAAACAGGGCGAATGCATCCATTTTAATTCCTCCCTTCATCATGCATTGAGCAACCCTTCTTCCGAAAAAGCAGAACTGCTCGTTGTTCTTTACATTCCATGAGGTGCGTCGATGTCATTTGAAATATCGAGCGAACAGGAAATGATCAGGCTGATGGCCAGGGACTTCGCAAAGAAGGAGCTGGAGCCGATGGCTGCCCAATGGGACCGTCAGGGTATTTTCCCGGTGGATACGATCAAAAAGATGGGGGAGCTCGGCCTGATGGGGATGATGGTTCCCTCTGATTTTGGAGGCTCGGGTGCCGGTGCTGTTGCCTACTCCCTGGCACTGCAGGAAATAGCATTTCACTGCGCATCAAGCGCGGTAACCATGTCCGTTGCCAACTTGTCCACGGAGCCGCTTCTTAAGTTCGGCACACCGGATCAGAAAAAAAAGTGGCTCACAGGACTTGCCGAAGGGTCACTTCTAGGCGCATTTGCATTGACTGAACCCGGTGCAGGCTCCGATCCCGGCTCAATGACAACCAGCGCAAAACTTAAAAAAGACAAGTATATCATTAACGGCACCAAGGTATTTATCACTCACGGACAGTACGCAGACGTCATCAATCTGATCGCCCGGACCGGTCAGGATAAGGGAACAAAGGGGCTTTCCGCGTTCATCATCGAAAAGGGCACGCCCGGCTTTAAAATCGGGACAAAAGAAGAAAAACTCGGGCTGAGGGCATCCAATACCGTTGAACTTGTTTTTGAAGACTGCGAAGTACCTGCGAAAAATCTGCTGGGAAGCCCCGGTGAAGGATTCAAGGTGGCGATGCTTGCGCTCGATAGCGGAAGAATCGGCATCGCGTCCCAGGCCGTGGGAATTGCCAGGGCGTGTCTTGAAGAGGCCATCTCATACACCGGGCAAAGGCGTCAGTTCGGAAAATCCATCAGTTCGTTTGAGGCGATCCGGTTCATGGTCGCGGATGCGGCAACAAAAATAGAAGCAGCTTCGTGGCTCACACTGGCTGCCGCCGACCGCAAAGACAGAGGATTGAAATTCACCCGGGAGGCTTCCATGGCCAAATTATTTGCCTCGGAGACAGCAAATTCGAGTGCCTACATGGCGCTTCAGGTCCACGGCGGCTACGGCTACACGAAGGATTACAAGGTGGAGCGTTTATTCCGGGACGCCCGCGCAACCACCATCTACGAAGGCACCTCGGAAATTCAGCGCATCGTCATCGCCAGAGAAGTTTTTAAAGAATGAAGAACTTCACCGAAGTATTTCTTTCAAATCAGACACCAGGGAAATTTTGTATTACTTCGTAATACGATAATAATTTGATTTTCTTGCATAATACCCCTTAAGAAGTATTTACATGCCAGCCATTTTTCGATAATAATCCAAGTAAATTAGAAGACCTTTAGTTTCTAAACTAAAAATACATATATTAATCATCTGCTTTGATTTCATAATATTTTAAAGGCATCGCTTACGGCATATCTTTAGAAACATTACCGAAAGTAAGCTCTGTTTTAACGATAAATAACATAGTGTTACTCAAATCCCGAAAAGGCGATCTATCACAATCTCCTTCTGTCAGGGAATGATCAGGATTATTACGGGTATGCTTTCTTTCGATCCGCACTGAATAACAATTCTTTAAGCGGCATACATCGGCATCC
>CAZXIP010000145.1:0-5325 GCA_964640755.1 uncultured Smithella sp.
AGACTGCGGCCGTTTTTCATGTCGATAATCGTTTTGCTTTTCAGCACCATATCCCGGTCCGGAAACATCGTAACATGTTGGCGCAACCAGAATATAAAAACATCTTTTTCGTCGTCCACTGTTTTCAGAATTTTTGTAGTGTCGCAATCATCCATCCATTCCGGGTAATTCGGTATATCTCTGAGAATCGTGCCTATGACTTCCAATCTGGCGGGAAAAACACACGTGGCTTTTGCCGCAATATAATCTTTGCCGGCAACATTGCTAGTATATATCTGACATCCGTCTTCCGTTGCGGCAAGCTTCCATTGATACCTCTCTGAGGCAAAACCTGTTGCGGAAACCATGAAAAGCATAATTATCAGGGTAATGATGAAAATTTTGTTTGTCATAAAATTCCTTTCGAAAAGTGGCGGAAGGATAACACACGCCATCACGGTAATTGTTTATCTATGATTGATCTTTACGCATATTGCCTTTGATATGCACATCTCACCAGCCATTATCCGCACTTCAGTAAAAACAATCTTCTATTTCCGATTCTTTGGCAAGGTAAAACATGATATGTTTACCTTTGGGCATAGCTTTCTCAAGATAACCAAACACTTCCAGGTGGGGTTCCGCAAGAGCCACTTTCACATGATCAGCATCATCGCTCAAAACAACAATTCGATGCCTGAAAGCATATTTTTCACCAATCACCTTTTGCAGTGCAGGGGATATCACATAGCCTTTCAGAGATACAATCGGCATGCTGAAGTGAGCGGATAGCGCAATCAGGAAATTCTCTTCACTTATCATCCTGTTTTTAATCAGCACAGAACCCAGGGGGGCAAATATGCCTTTTTGCTTCAGGTCCTTTTGCTGCAAAAGACACTCGTTTAATTGCGCTTCCGTTATGATGTTAAGTTCCACAAGAATTTGTCCGATTTGCTTCCTTTTGTTGCTGTAATAAATCCAGTGCATGATTTTGGATTGCGGAAGACCCATCTCACAGAGTATTTGCCCCAAATACCTGTTTGGTTCCTTCCTTTTCCTTCTCATGGCTTCGTTCAAATCATGTTCCGTAATGACTTTTCTCGAAACAAGTATCTGACCAATTTTATCAGATGAGGCCTCAGCCTGCTTAATTTCGAAGTCCAGTCTCTTGATGGTAGCGCTTAAACCGTTTAAAGCATTTTTCAAATTTGCACGGGTGGAAGGATCGGCCTGTTCAATTTTGGCTTCGAGTGCCTTGGCGGCCGTAGTCAGATTGCTTAATGTGTTTTTGAGATTTGAATCAGAACTTTTTGACATTACAAATGACCTTCGTTTTCTAGATAGAGAACAATCGATATCCGCAGCAAGTCACTCTCATTTACCTTGATTTTATTCTTTTTGCTGAAATTATTCAAGTTCCATCTTTTTTTACAACAGGAAATCCTGGCAGGAAATACGAACTCGCCGAAGGAACTCTCCTGCAATCTTTTTGTCATTTCAGATAAGATGATAAATTTTATTGTTTACAGCATCTTAGGTGTTATGATAATAACGTGAGCAATTTTATATAAATAATGACAAGCTCAACGATCATGATGAAAATTCATCATTCAGGAATGTTGCAGAGAGGCAAGTAATGCCGATTTCCAATCTTAATAAAATACGTGACGGCTTAACCAATGCATTATCCCGCGGCTGGGAAGAACGCGCCATGATGGAATGCAGGGATATCGTTCAAGCTGCCTTCGAAGATGCGGGCAATGGCCTCTGGGAGTGGAATTTAGAAAACAATAAAGTCCGTTTTTCTAAAATGTGGAGAACTATGCTGGGCTATGAAACGGAAACATTAGGGGATGACATCTATGACTGGAAAAGGCTGTTGCACCCTGATGACCGTGAAAAGGCATTCGACGCCATAGCATCTCTTCGAAGGAAGAGGAGCAAAACCAGTAAATGCGAGTACCGCATCCTGCACGGCGATGGTACGTACCGCCGCGTGTTAAACGTGGCCAAAGCGATCTCGAAGGACGTCACCCCTGTTCGCATCATTGTCATGCAAAAAGACATCACCCGGCAGAGCCTGATTGAAGAAAAGCTGCGTGAAAGTGAACAGAAATATCGCATCCTGCTCGAAGAATCCAGCGACCCGATATTCACCCTCGATCTCCAGTGCACTTTCAAATACGTCAACCGGGCATTCGCCACAGCCGTGAACATGGCTCCTGAAGATATCACGGGGAAAACCGTCTGGCACATATTCACCCGGTATGAAGCCGATAAAATCAGCATCATGGTAAACGACGTCTTCGGCAGCTGCAATCACGATGTCTTGGAAATGCGGGTGTCGGGACCTGACGGCGAGCGGTATTATATGACCAGCATCGAACCGATAAAATCCGGGGATGGCAGGGTAGCCTCCGTTATGTGTTCCTTCAAAGACATCACCGAACATAAAAAAGCCGAGCACGAACTCATCAAAAGCCGCGATTTAATGTCCAAGGTATTCGAGAACTTTCCTCTGGCGGTTTACATGAGAGACTACAAGAAAGAGGGCCTGTATGTTATCGGGAACAAGATGTGGGATGACCTGCACAAAAATTCACCCATGCTATCCAAGGTTCTCTCCGAGTTCGAAGACGCGGCCCTCAGCACAGGATCCGCCGTCATATTTGAGCACACAGTGCCCGCCAAAGACGGGCGGATGAAAACCATGAAGTCCAACCTGATCCCTCTTTACGATAACAAGGGCCATTTGGAATATTTACTGGGAATATCAGAAGACATCTCCGATCTCAAACAGATGGAGGCTGACCTTATCACCAAAGATGCGGCTCTCGCCCAGGCATCAACCGAAAAGGCCATATCCGCACTGGTTGCCGGTCTGAGCCATGATATCAATAATGCTCTGGGAGGCGTAACCGGCGGACAGGATCTGACTAAAATGTACCTGGGCAAGAGCGAAAGAACCATCGATAAGATCGATGCAGAACGTATGAAATTGATCGATATGATCCGGTCCGGCAAAACAAGTTCAACTACGTCACCCAAAACAGGGAACAACGGATTTTCCCGTCACCTGGAGGAATTCCTCCATGAAATACTTCCGGATCATCTTTCAGCTCTGAAAACAAACATGGAGGCTTCGCGTAAATACCTTACCTACGTGGACAACGGAGGGCTGGTCATCCGTGATGTCACATCGGGAATCCGGGACTATGTGAAACGTGACCACTCCCTGAACAGTTTTGACATCCGTCCGGCCATCCGCGGGGCTGTGTCACTCTCCAAGGGCCAGTATAAACCCATGGCACAGGATCAGGGCAAAACCGTTTCCGTAGAAATCTGCGATGCATCGCCGTCAGCAACGGTTTTCGGCAATGCCGGAGAGTTCATGGCAATTGTCGTTAATCTGATCATTAACGCGGTTGCCGAATTTCATCGGGGCTGCAGCAACCTTATCTGCATATCCTGGGAAAAAGAGAAAAACGCGAACGCTGAGGATGTCATCCGCGTGCGCGTTTCAAATGACGGTCCGCCGGTGCCTGATCACATCCTGACTCATCTGTTCAATGAAAAAATACGATCAACCCATGGTGGAAGCGGGATCGGCCTGCTGGCGGTCAAGAGCACCCTGGACCGTTTCGGGGCACACATCCGCTACACCACCGATTTCATCCCGCCGCAAAAGAACGGACAGCCGGCCTCGGAAATCAACAGAGAAAAAACCTGGACAACTTTTGAAATGGAGCTTCTCATGTCTGATGCGCAGGAGGAAACCTTCCGGCTCCCGAAAGATCCGTCGACACCGCGAAAAATCCTCGTCGTAGACGATGAAAAATACATGCTTGACATCATGGGAAAATATGCGGAAAACCTCGGGCACAACGCGGTTTTATTCAATGATCCGACGGATGCCCTCCAGTGGTATACGAACCACAGCGATGAAGTGGACATCATCATTTCCGACCAGTGTATGCCGGACATGAACGGTTGCCAGCTGATTTCCAATATGAAGCGGTGCAATCCCGGAAAAACGTTCATCATCATGACAGGACATGGACAATTGACGCTGACCCGCGAAGATACAAAAGACATTCATCTTCTGGTGCGAAAACCGTTTGATCAAAGACAGCTGTGCTTTGCCATCGAAGATGCCGTGGAAGAACGCAACAAAACCGTAAGCCAAGAATGCGATTCAACCGTCAACGATCCTGCCAAAGACTTTGCCTGAGCATTCATTTTTCCGACAATACATTCATTTGTCGTTAGATGGAGTTTTCTTGACAGCAAGCATTAAGACGAGCACAAATCGAGATTTTGCTTCCTCAAAGAGAGTATTCAGCATTGCTGACGGATATGCTTTCTTTCATTACGCAATAACCACTGTTTGTGTCCGACAACCATAGAATATTTAAATTTTCTGAAAATTACAAGGAACTACCCCGCAGCAAGCTACGAGGTATTCAAAACAGCAAGGAACGAAGCAAGCTTCGGGGAATATAACCCGAAGAGATTCACCTTTATGTTTTGCCGGAGACCAATCACGCAAATGTTCAGCAATATTCCCCTTTCGAGGGGCACTTTCATCGTTCGGCTTGACAAAACAAAATATTTGCGTACAATTGTACTCATGAAAATTATTGCTGATACAAATACTTTTATTGCGGTCGCTCTAAATGAGCCTGAAAAAAAATTAGTAATCAGCCTAACGGAGGGACATGATCTGGTTGCGCCGGAAGTGTTACCCTTTGAAATTGGCAATGCATTGACGGCAATGGTAAAAAGAAGAACGTTACTGGCCGATGAAGCTGTTTTAGCATGGGATTCGATAGCGCATATTCCAGTTGACCTGCGTCGCATTAATATTGCGGCGGCATTGAAGATCGCCATAGAGCACAATACTTATGCATACGATGCCTATTTTTTAGAATGCGCTCTTAGCCATCGCAGCCCCTTATTAACTCTCGATATGCAGATGAGAGAGATTGCCAGAAAAATCGGCATTAAAATTATGGAGTGAGTTTATGAAAGTATATACCTATTCGGAAGCAAGACAGCGTTTTGCCGAGATTCTTAATATCGCCCGCGAGGAAGATGTGATTATCCAAAGGCGTGGAGGTGAAGTATTTACAATTGCCTTCAAAAAAACATCCCGTTCTCCCTTTGCAATACCTGGCATAAAAACCAAAGCTACCACTAAAGATATTCTTCAGGCCATAAAGGATTCAAGAGAACGAATTGCAGAACCAATCAATCCACCAGACGGTCGTCCCTCGCGCCGGTGATTCGTGATACATCTTGAATTTTCAAAATCATTTTTTGTGACTTCAACGCTTTACAGATGCT
>CAZXIP010000146.1:0-1525 GCA_964640755.1 uncultured Smithella sp.
ATGCAGACGCCGACAGAGTATTTCCTTGACGCCATGGCGGCTAGCCTCGACGGTCCGTCTGCGGCAGGAAAGGATCTTACAATCAATCTGGCCTTCTCTGATACGGGAGAATCCCATGTGCTCTGGATAGAAAATGCGGTGCTGCATCACAAAAAAGCAGCTACGGCAGCCAATGCCAACGCAACCATCAAACTGCCCAGGAATCTTTTCATCAAAATGGTAGCCGGTACCGCCGGCGTCAAGGACACACTGATGAGCAGCGAACTGAAAATTTACGGCAGCAGAATCGATCTGGCCCGTTTCTTCATGCTGATCGACAGAGCGCCCGGTACATTTGCCATTGTGACACCATAGACTTACCTTGACATACAGGACAGTGCTTTCTATAATTCCTTCACAAAAAGGACGTTGTTATCAATCTTATGAGCGAAAAAGAGAAAAAGGTAAGTGCCTTCTGCAATGACGCGCTGGGTATCCTCGATGGAGTTGGAATCGCGGAAAAAATTTCTTCCGGGGAAATCAGCGCCGCTGAAGCAGTGGAAGCCGCAATCGCACGCGCAAGGTTGGTGAATCCGGCACTCAATGCTATTGTCACAGAGACCTTTGACATGGCTCGCGAGCAGGTTAAAAAACCTGTCCCCGGCCCTTTTACGGGAGTGCCTTCTTTTATCAAAGACATTGATGACGTCAAGGGTATTCCGACGCGGTGGGGATCCCGGGCTGTTCCAAATAAACCCGCCGGAAAGTCGAGCGGGTTTGTTAAACAGTTTTTTTCGACGGGCCTTGTCTGTTTAGGAAAAAGCGCTTTACCGGAATTCGGTTTAACGGCAACAACAGAGCCTCTTGCATTCGGTCCTACACGTAATCCGTGGCATACTGATTATTCCACCGGGGGATCTTCGGGCGGGTCGGCAGCATTGGTGGCTTCCGGCGTTGTTCCACTCGCGCATGGCAACGATGGCGGAGGCTCCATACGCATCCCGGCGTCATGCTGCGGTCTTGTCGGGCTCAAACCTTCACGGGGGAGGCTTGAACGGATAGAAGGATCGCTGCTCATGCCGGTCAATATCGTTTACGAAGGTGTGCTGTCACGCACGGTGCGTGATACGGCAACCTTTTACCATGGCGCGGAAAAATATCGTCGTGCCCCTAAAATGCCCGAAATCGGGCTGGTGCAACACCCGGGGAAGAAACGCCTGCGCATCGCTCTTTTTACGGATTTGCCTTATGGTACGCCCGCACATTCCGAGTCAACTGATCTCGTTTACCGTACCGGAGCTCTCTGCGAAGAACTCGGCCATACGGTCAGGGAAATCCCCTGTCCCTGTGATGCGCAGATGGCAGACGACTTTATTATCTATTGGGGGATGCTGGCCTTCTCTTTTAGGTTTTATGGAAGATTATTAATCAACAGGGGCTTCGATCGAAGCAAGCTGGAAGACTGGACGATCAATCTCAGCCGTCTGTTTTTGAAGAAATCATATAAAGCACCGGCCGTTATAAAAAGGTTACGCAGATTCGCAGG
>CAZXIP010000146.1:1625-5309 GCA_964640755.1 uncultured Smithella sp.
TTCGAGCTCGAGGAAGCCATGCCGTGGCCGATTATCGGACAATGATTTTAATCAGGAAACCTTAATGGTAATGTAGGCTAATCCGTTTTGATGGACGATCTTTCCTGATGACGTTGAAGGGCCAGTTCAACCAGACGATCAAGGAGCCTGCTGTATTCGAGTCCGGTAGCCGCCCAGAGCTTGGGATACATGCTGATGCTGGTAAACCCGGGCAGGGTGTTGATCTCATTTAAATAAAACCGGTTTGTCTTTTTCTCCAGAAAAAAATCAACGCGCGCCATCGAATTACAGTTGAGCGCTTTGAAGCCCCTGACGGCACATTTGCGGATGTTCGCTGACAGCCTGGCGGGAATCGTTGCCGGGATATTCATCTTTGCGCCGTCGGGATCAAGATACTTGGCTTCGTAGGAATAAAATTCATGCCGGGGGAGGATTTCACCCGTGATGGACGCTTCCGGATTTTCGTTGCCGAGCACGGCGCACTCGATCTCACGGCAGTCGATGCCTGTTTCAATCATGATCCTTGTGTCGAACTGAAAGGCATAATCAATGGCCTGGGCGAGGTCTTTTTTTACTTTCACTTTTTTGATGCCAACGGAAGAACCGGTGCACAAAGGCTTGACGAAAACCGGCAGGCTCACTTCTTTCGCTGTCCTGCGCAGAATTTTTTCAGGTGCTTCACGCCACTCGTGCCTGCTGATGGCGATCCACGGGACCACCGGGATGCCGGCTTCCTTCAGCAGCCGTTTGGCGATGTCCTTGTCCATGCCGACGGCGGAACCGGCTACGTCCACGCCCACATAGGGAACCATGGCCAGTTCGAGCAGTCCCTGCAACGTTCCATCTTCGCCATACGTGCCATGCAGGACGGGGAAAATCAGGTCAACCACTACTTTTTCGCCGCTCTTTTCGAGATTGTAAATATGCAGTTTGTTTTGCTGCTCGAAATGATTGACCAGCCAGAATCCCCGTTTTTTCAACGACAGAATTTTACCAAAGGCTTTATCCTTAACGATCTCCGGCTGATCCTGAACGTACCAGCGTCCGTCGCGGTCGATTCCGATGGCGATGATATCATATTTGGATTTATCCAGTGCTGCTACAACGGATGCTGCCGAGCAAAGCGATACGTCGTGTTCTCCTGAGCGGCCGCCGTATAAAACGCCAATTTTCAATTTAGATAAGGGGTCGGGTTTTCTTTTGGAAACCATTTTTTATCCTTATGTTTTTTAGTAGGTGTAAGTGATCGCCGATCCGACAGAAAACCGGTCCGTGTATTGCCCTTCAATGTTCAGACGAAATCCTTTGGTCAGTGGTATGTCCGCCCCGAAGTATCCGCCGATGATCGATTTGTTCTTCCACTTGATTCTTTGATCTCCCGACTGAATTCCCGGAATGCCGGAGGCAAGCTGTGCGTCTGCTTCGGCATAATAGATGAACGGGCCGGCATACAATTTTATGTCATAGGGAACCGTCGCCTGTGCGCCGATGCCGAAATTGACATTCCAGAGATTCTTGACTTTCAAATCATCAGTAAACGGTGTCGAACGATAAATTCCGACGAGGTTGTCGGTATAGTTGCTGACGCTGCAGCCTGCCTGGATGAAGGCGCCGATGCCGAAAATGCGGTTGACAGGGAAAAAGCCCTTTGCGCCCAGTGTTCCGACAAATTTCCAGTTTTCCTCAAAGTGATCTTTAATTGTTGCGGTTAATACATGGGTGGATTTTGAGGCGTCAAAAATCTTCAGATCCGATACGCCAATGCGCCCGTATATTTCCCAGATATTCTTTGATCCGTAGGAAACCTGCGAGTAAACATGATGTTGCCGGATTTGATGATTTGTGTCATTTTTGTAAGTGTCTTCATAATACCAGTAGCCGATGGCTGTATTCAGCCCCCCGGATTCTCTGGATGAGGTTTGCGGCGGACCGAACATCCCACCCACGGCAGTAACCGGAGCCAGGGACAGAATCAACAATACCGGGATGATGATTAATCCTAATTTTTTCGTAACGGTTCTCCCTTTGGATGAACTTATTCTTTCACAGTCGATGGTCCTGTCGTGGCATCACCTGCGCTCTCGTCTCTAAAAATCAGGGACCTTGCCTTGCGTGCCTTGATTGCTTTTGCACGGTATTGGGCGTAGGCATCACGAATGGCCACATAGGGATCGAGTGCCGCCTCCTGAAGAGATTCATATTCGCCGATGACCAGGGACGCGTTGTTAATGATTTTGAAAGGCCTGATGCCTATGCCTGTGTACCACGGCCCGAAGTAGGAGAGCGGATCCAGAAAATATTCACCTGCGATGTCCACGCTGTCGCGGGGGCTGGAAGGACCGAGTACAGGCCAGAGAATGTAGAAACCGTGTCCAATCCCATACATGCCCAGGGTCTGGCCGAAATCCGTGTCCTGTTTTTCTAGCTTGATTTCTCCGGCCGCCGCGGGGTCAAGAAGACCCCCGATGCCCCAGATGGTATTGATCGTGAAGCGTCCAAATTCAATGCCTGCGCCGCTGAAATCGGCCTGCAGCAGACAATTGATGAAGCGGATGGGGAATTTTACGTTGAAATAGAATTGTTTCACGCTGATCCGCGCGGGTTCAGGAACAATCCATTTGTAAACATTTGCCACCGGCTTGATTGCCCAGTAATACAGCTTGTCATTCACAAGGTACGAGATTCTGTTAAGCGGCTCTATCGGATCGGCAATGGTCACTTTTGCTTCTGCGAACGGATCATCGTCGTAGTCGAGATTCTGCTCATCGGTGTAAGGATCATTCTTGGTGACGCCAGGCTTTCCTGAAGATTGTGCCGGAAGACTTCCCGCTTTTGCAGGCGCAGATTGTTGAACGGACGAGGATTTTTCCGGTGCCTGTTGAGATCCCGAAGCCAGAGTATGGTCCGGTGTCAGCCCCGCGGACATCACCAGGAGCAGTATAATAAATGAAATACAATGTCTCATGACAGGAGCCTGTTATTTTATGCTGAGATATGCTGCCTTTTGTCTTTTTTCCCCACGCCGACCTGAAAAAACGGTTGTCGCCGTCCGTAAAAACAGCGGCAGGGGACCTTACTGCGCGTTAACTTTTTTTCGCAGGCTTTCCAGCAGTTTTTCCGGCGAGCCGCTGGCAAGGATGTCGTTAAACTGGGTTCGGTAGTTCTGGACCAGGCTTACATTTTCCACAACCACATCATAAACCTTCCATTTGCCGTCTTTGAGACTCATCCTGTAAAAAATAGGGATTTCTTTTGAGGATGTCACAATCTTCGATTGAATTTCCGCCTTGTCATCCGAAGCCATCGTTTCTTTATGGAAAACGATCTTCTCGTTGGAATATTCAAGAATTTTATCCAGATAAGCTTTTTCCAGAACCTGTTCAAACAGATCAACAAATTCCTTGCGCTGATCGGGTGTAAACTTGGTCCAGTTGCGCTGGAGCGTGCGTTTGGAAAATTCCAGTTCGTCAAACATATCCTTGTAAATCACGCGGAGTTTTTCCGCCTTTACCTTTTTGGCGCTTGGGTTTTTCAGCTTGGGATCACGCAGCACGTCAAGCACTCTGTTGACGGTTGCCTCCACAGCGGTCATTGGCGCTCCGGCGTAAACCGGAACGCATAAAATGAGCATTATTAATAAACTGAATATTGTAATCTTTTTTATCATTGCCCGGGCCTCCTGTA
>CAZXIP010000147.1:0-5286 GCA_964640755.1 uncultured Smithella sp.
GATTCCCGCTCAGAAGTTCAGTCTTAGTGAATTCGTCGTAAATTTTTTCTTTGATGAAAAGCTCGTATAAATAAGGGTCGATGTGCTGATTCCGAACCATCACTTCCATGATTTTCAGGGCTTCACCCACCGTGTGGCCTTTTTTATACGGCCTGTCTTTGGCGGTGAGCGCCTCAAAAATATCGGCCAGGGCAATGATTCGCGACTGCAGTGAAAGCTGGTCGCCTCTTAAACCTGAAGGATAACCGCTGCCATCAAGTTTTTCGTGATGCGCAGAGGCATATTCGGCGATCCTTCTCAATTTCCTGGGAAACGGAAGCCTGGATAGCATTTTATACGTTACAGCCGCGTGATTGTTGATGATATCTCTTTCCTCATCGTTAAGCGTACCGTTGGGGATGCTCAGGTTGTATATTTCATCTTCCGTCAGCAGCGGCAGGGCCTGCGAAGTGGTGCGCCACTTCCTGCGGGCAATCTGCCGGATCCGTTCAACCATTTCGTCCCGAACGGTTTCACTGCCGGTATTGAGCTTAAGAAGGAACGCATATTCTTCCTCAAGAACCCGTATTTCTCTTTCTGCTTTATGCAGGGTTTGAGCATCCGCCTCCTTTTGCGCGTCTTCCAGTGTCCGCTGACATTCCCGTTTGAGCATTTCAAAACGCGTCTTGATTTCTTCTATCCGGTCATACACTTTTTCCAGTTTGGTTGATTTGTCAACAACATGATCGGGAGTGGTAATCTTCCCGATATCATGCAGCCAGGCGGCCATGCGCAGTTCTTTCAGTTCATCACTGGAAAAATGGATTTGAGCAAAATGCCCTTCAAGGGAGTCATTGATTTTTTCGGCAATGCTCATCGTCAGATCGGCCACGCGCCGGACGTGCCCGCCGGTGTAGGGAGATTTTTCATCAATGGCGACCGCAATCGTCTGAATAAATGAATCCAGCAGACTTTCCAGTTGCCCGATCAGAAGGTTGTTGGTCAGAGAAACTGCAGCCTGAGAAGCCAGAGATAAAGCCATCTCTTCACATCCAGGTGAAAATGGAATTACCCGGCCATTCTCAGCATCCCTGGCATTGACCAGTTGCAGGACTCCGATAATGTCGTTTTCATGGTTGCGCATCGGAACAACCAGCATGGATTGCGAACGATAACCTGTTTTTTGATCAAATAACCGGGGGCCTTCACAGTTGAAATTCTGCGCAGCATAAACATCGGCAATATTGACCAGACGGCCGGTAATTGCCACATGCGCGGAGACATTGGCGTGATTGGGTGAACCATCGGGATTGCTCAGTCGGACGGGCGGCCAGATCATTTCACTGACGGCATTACCCATACTCAGGCCAAGGGATTCATTCTGCACAAAAGCAAACTCAAGTTCACTTTCATTGTCCGACATTAAATACAGTGTACCGCCGTCCGCCCGGGTGATGATGCGTGACTCGGTCAGTATCTTTTCCAGCAGGCGATCAATGTCTTTTTCTGCGGATAATGCCACTCCGATCTGCGCTAACCTCCTCAGGTGATCGGCATCAATCGAATCGGAGCCGTTTTTTACCTCTTGCATGTTTTTCCCCCGTGACACTTGATCAACGGATAACAACCAGCGGAATAATCTTCTCCAGCTGTTTCTTCAGTTTTAACAACTCTTCTTCCGCGTATGAATTTTCCCCCGCAAATTCAGGATCCAGTGTTTGCGCCGGCTGATATCTCTGGAGAGCGTAACGCTTTGCACCGACAATCTCTTTTGCGATGGCCAGGATATCTTTTGGGGTCAGCATGGATTTCACAACCGTTGTACGGAACTCCTGGGGAATTTTCGACTTTAAAACGATCCGGACACTTTCGGCAATAACGGCGGCATCTACCGGGACCTTTACGGTCTGCCTGTATTTGTCCCGGGGTGCTTTAATGTCCAGCGCGACAAAATCCAGAAGCTTTTCCTTCAGCAAACAAGCAAGAACATCCGGATGCGAACCGTTGGAATCCAATTTTACGGCAAAGCCCATTTTGCGGATCTTTTGAATAAAAGGAATCAAATCGTCCTGCAGCGTCGGTTCCCCTCCGGTGATGGTCACCGCATCGAGTTTTCCCCGGCGATGCGCTAAAAAATCCATGATGTCTTTTGGAAATAAACAGGGATTATATAATTTGGGGTCTACCAATTGAGGATTATGACAGTAGGGACAGCGGAAATTGCAGCCCTGCGTAAAGATAATTGCGCTGATCTTTCCCGGATAATCAATTAAGGAAACTTTTTGTAAACCACCGATATTCATCGATTCTTCTTCTATAAAAAAACAGACCTGAAACGGACGGAAGCAGCAGCATGTAAAGCCGTCTTCTGAATATCCATCAGCACGCCACGGCCTATTGAAGCCGGTAAACCTGCCGTGAATCAAACTCTTCCTGCTTGCCCTTGTTCCACTGCTTCACCGGCCTGAGATAACCCACGACGCGCGAATAGACCTCGCAGGCTTCCGCGCAGGTCGGACAGTTTTCAACTTCTCCCTTGATATAGCCATGCGATGGACAGACGCTGAATGTCGGCGTAAACGTCAGATAAGGCAGGCGGTAAGAGGAGCAGATTTTTTTCACGAGGGCCTTAACCGCCAGGGGGTCGTCAATACGCTCACCGGCAAATGTGTGGAAAACCGTACCGCCGGTATAACGGGTCTGGATTTCGTCCTGCAGGTCCAGCGCTTCGAAGATATCTTCGGTGTAATTCACCGGCAGCTGGGAGGAATTAGTGTAGTATGGCTCCGCGTTTTTCGACTTCCCGTCGCTTGCCGTAATAATGTCCGGATATCTGGCCTTGTCGATACGGGCCAGACGATAGGATGTTCCCTCCGCCGGCGTGGATTCCAGATTGTAATTATTTCCGGTCGCTTTCTGATAGGCAATCAGCCGCGTCCTCATGAAATCCAGCACCGACTTGGTGAAAGCCTGTCCTTCCGGTGTGGCGATGTTTATTCCCAGCAGGTTCAGGCAGGCCTCATTCATCCCGACCAGCCCGATGGTTGAAAAATGATTCTTCCAGTATTCGTTGAATCTTTCTTTAACATTGCGCAGGTAATATTTCGTATAGGGATACAGGTTGCCATCGGTAAATTTCTCCAGCACCTTTCGCTTAGTCTCCAGACTTTCCCTGGCAAGATCCATCAGTCTGGCCAGTCGCTCGATGAATTCTTTTTTGGATTTGGCCAGATAGCCGACTCTAGGCATGTTGATGGTGATCACACCGATGGAGCCGGTCAAAGGGTTGGAACCGAAAAGACCGCCTCCTCGCATTTGCAGTTCCCTGTTGTCGATGCGCAGACGGCAGCACATGCTGCGCGCGTCTTCAGGATTCATGTCGGAATTGATAAAATTGGAAAAGTATGGAACGCCGTACTTCGCCGTCATTTCCCACAGGTCGTTCATGTTGGGATTGTCCCAGTCAAAATTTTTCGTGACGCTGTACGTGGGAATCGGAAAGGTGAACACCCTGCCTCTGGCGTCGCCTTCGGCCATCACCTGCAGAAACGCCTTGTTGAACAGATCGAGTTCCTCCTGGAATTCTCCATAGGTTTCCTTTTGGGGTTTACCGCCGATGATCACGTGCTGATCCTTGTAGTATTTGGGAACCGTCAGGTCGAGGGTGACGTTTGTAAACGGCGTCTGAAAGCCGACTCGTGTCGGAACGTTGATGTTAAAGATGAACTCCTGAAGCGCCTGCTTGATTTCCTTGATGCTTAAACCGTCATAGCGGATAAACGGCGCAAGCAGTGTGTCGAAATTGGAAAAGGCCTGCGCGCCTGCCGCTTCACCCTGAAGCGTATAAAAGAAATTGACCACCTGTCCCAGAGCGCTGCGCAAATGCTTGGCGGGCTTGCTCTCCACCTTGCCGGATACACCGCGAAATCCCTGCATCAGCACATCGAATAAGTCCCAGCCAACGCAATAAACTGAAAGCAGGCTCAAGTCATGAATATGGAAATCACCATCGTTGTGCGCTTTGCGGATTTCCGGTGTGTAAATCTCGTTGAGCCAGTACACTTTGCTGACTTCGGAGGAAATATAATTATTAAGCCCCTGCAGCGAATAGTCCATATTGCTGTTTTCATTTATTTTCCAGTCAGACTTCTTTAGGTACTGGTCCACGAGGTCCACTTCCATCTTGTTGGTGATGTCCCTGAGGCGCGAATGCTGATCACGATAAATAATGTAGGCCTTGGCGGTTTTGCGGTAGGGAGATTGCAGAAGAACCTCTTCAACGATGTCCTGTATTTCTTCAACAGAAAGGATTTTCCCGTTGAACAGCTGCTCTGCAAGGTTGAGCACCTTGATGGTCAGCTTGCGGGCCTCTTTAACGTCGAATTCACCGGTAGCAGCACAGGCCTTGGCAATGGCGCTGGTGATTTTATCCGCATTGAATTTGACTAACCGGCCGTCCCTCTTTTTGATCCTGGTATTCATTTACCCCCCCGACATAAATTAATAAGAAATAATTACCCCTGAATACGCTATATATTGTGGTTACTTAAAATAATACCACTACATATAGGCTATATCAAGCAGAAAAATGCTTCAATGAATAATAACTGCCAGTCATCTTTGGGTTGCAATTTACGGGGAGCAGGTTTATGAAGTGATTATCAAATCAAAGGATGGCCGTGATTGAATATTGATTTAGCTAAAATACATAATGTTAAAGGGTTTTTAGATGAAGAAGAGGCTGGACTGCTCTACAGATTAGCCCTGGAAGCCTCAAAATCCTCCCCTTGTCTGGAAATCGGCAGTTACTGCGGGAAATCGGCCGTCTTTCTGGGGACTGCCTGCAGGGAAAACAAGACCGTTCTGTTTTCCATTGACCATCATACGGGTTCAGAGGAACAACAGCCCGGGCAGGAATATTTCGATCCTGATCTGCTGGATAAGGAAACCGGAAAAATCGACACCCTGCGTCTGTTTCGCAAAACCGTCGATGATTTTGATCTCGGCAATGCCGTGATACCCGTCATCGGCCGGTCGGACGTGATCGGCCGCGCGTGGAACACACCGCTCGGACTTATCTTCATCGATGGCAGCCACGCCTACGAATCCGTCCTGAACGATTACCAGATATGGGCCAAACACATTATACCCGGCGGCTATCTGGTTTTTCATGATATTTTCCCTGACCCCGCACAGGGTGGTCAGGCCCCCTACCTGGTCTATCAGCAAGCCGTTTCATCCGGTTTGTATAATGTGCAGCCTCTGTTTAAATCGGTAGGCGTATTGAAAAGAAAAGCCTGACTGTTT
>CAZXIP010000148.1:0-2827 GCA_964640755.1 uncultured Smithella sp.
TCGGATGAAATATTGAGTCAATCCTTGAAGCGCATCGAAAAACTCGGATCTTCATTTTTTGTGCCCATACAAAGAATAACCATAGAGCAGCTCAGGGAAATTATGAGTCGTATTAATGTTACCTCAAATCCGGAAGAAGCGGCCAGGGAAGCTGATTTGATCAGTGAATCCGTGCCCGAGGACCCGGAAATCAAGGCTAAAGTTTTTGCACAGTTCAATAAACTCTGTCCGGAACGCACCATTTTTACTACCAACACGTCGCTTCTCATGCCTTCAAAATTTGCCGCAGCCACAGGAAGGCCTGAAAAGTTGATAGCGCTTCATTTTCACGACGTGCGCACCACCAATGTCGTAGATGTTATGCCCCATCCGGGCACGGACCCTGCGGTTGTTCAAGCTGTGCATGACTTTGCCGTGAGCATCGGCCAGATTGCGATCA
The DNA here is from genome assembly GCA_964640755.1 of uncultured Smithella sp. GTDB lineage: Bacteria > Desulfobacterota > Syntrophia > Syntrophales > Smithellaceae > UBA8904. Next base: position 440 of record CAZXIP010000148.1, read on the forward strand.
TGCTTCATCGGGAGAACAATGGATATGTTTTTAACGCTATGCTTTCCAGTATCTGCACGGCAGCCTTAACGCTTGTGACCACAGGTGTCGCCAGTGTCGAAGACGTTGACAGGGCGTGGATGGGGGTTATGCGAATGCCCATAGGTCCCTTCGGTATGATGGACCAGATGGGCCTTAAAACGGTGTGGCATGTCAACGATTACTGGGCCCGCAACACGCAGGATATCCCGGCTAACCAGATGCAGGTCAATGCGGATTTTCTAAAACTTTACGTGGACAGGAATGAGCTCGGGGCCAAGACAAAAAAAGGATTTTATGCCTATCCGAATCCTGAATATGCAAAGCCTGAATTTCTATCAGGGGATGTTAAGAAGTAGAACTTTGTAAGCCGGACAGGTGATCTGCTGTTTTCGAAATTCTGCAGTAAGTATGCCAGCCGCTGAAATTTGTGCAATGATCAGAAACGATCATCATGATCTGAATATCTGTTATTGCCTGTTGGTTCAAGCAGGCATGCAGTAGCAGTATGTGCCGGGAAAAATCGAATGTTTTTGTTTCATGCTTTACTTCCGCTGGTAAGTCTTGTGTTAAAAATTCTCATTTTATGATATATTTTAGCTGCAGTTGAAGGTAATATTCAAAGAGCGTATGATTTATGGGCAAAGATTGGTTTCTCCTACAAATCTTTGCTCAGGGAATCAGTTGAAAAAGGAGGAAAAGAGATGAAGAAGTCATTATTTGTGACATGTATTTTGATGGCCATCTTCGTTTTCCCAGTGATGTCAAAAGCCATGGCGCCACCTCCGCCTCCTTTCGCATTTCCGCTGCCTCCACCCATACCGTTTGTCGCGCCGCCTGAACTGGTCATCATTCCGGATACGGATATCTATGCCGTTCCCGATTTCGATGATGACCTTTTTTTTCACCAGGGGTGGTGGTGGAGATACTGGGATGGACGCTGGTACCGTTCACAATGGTATGACCGCGGATGGGATTATTATTCCGGTTATCCCGTCTGGTTTGAGATCTTACCGCCGTATTGGCGAAATAATTACAGAAGCCGCAGGTGGGATGGACATCCCTGGAACCCTCCGCGGATTTATCATCGGGATCTTGACAGGCATTGGCGTGGGGGCCACTGGCGCAATGATCATGGTTGGGGACATCCCGGTCCCGGAAGGCGTCCGCGAGGCGGTCCCGACGGTCGTCATCATGGTCCGGGCGGCGGTCCGAGGTAGCAAGGAATTTTAAGTCACGTGCCCTATGATACTCAATCTTTAACAAATGTGCCGTCCAGAGAAACAGGACGATTACGAAGGGAAACATACGATGCTTAAGAAACTAATCTGTTGCGGTCTCATTCTGACGGTCACTATGATTATTATGATGGGCTATACAGCTGTTGCTTCCGATATTCCGGCTGATGTGGAAAAGATACTTCGGGAGATTCGACAGGATCAATCGGTGCCTGCGCTGAGCTATTTAAAGCGCGCTAAATCCATCAACCACGGCTGTGCGTATTATCGCGGCAACTATAATGGCATTGAAATAACGGTTGAAACGCATCCTGACAGTAACCGCGTGTCCTCCGTTTTGCTGCAGATTCCCGGTGAGGATCGGACGAAGCAGGTCCTTCCAGCCGTCAAGCGCGTTATCGGTCCTCCCCGATACAGCAGCCCGAAAGAATCCCAGTACGGCTGGGAGTGGCCCAAATACCGCAGTGCGTCGGTCCATTATGTAAGAGGCAACAAGTCAGTCGAGGGGATTACGGTCGTTTCTCTCTTTTACCAGTAGTTGAATGGCCGGCAGGGGAGCTTCCGGTTTGAGCAGGAGACCCTTAAAAAAGCTTAATCCTGACTGCGAGGGGTCTGATTAAAGGAAAAGTTACCTATGGAAAAAGGAAAAGAGAAAAAGTGTTCCTCCTGTGGAGAATTGATGGGGGCTGAAGACGCCTTTTGCAGGAATTGCGGAAGCCGTTTCACAGAAAAAACCGGTTTGGGAAAATGTTCTGCCTGCGGAAAGCCGATGGAACCCGGTGCCGTCTTTTGCACGAATTGCGGAAATCGCTCCGAAAAAAGAAATGCAGGTGATTCTGGAGGAGCATCCCTGTTCCGATCACAGCTGACAGCATTAGCCAACGAATTCCTTACAGTCCGTGAGGTGAGTCCTGTATGGTTTGAGTTTTCGTCACAAACAGGCGCACAATCACCTCTCCAGAAGGTCAATATCCAGTATGATGCGGTTGTTCAACTGGAGCCGGAAAAGAAGCAGTTGACGTTTTGGGAAAAGATGGTGGAACGTTCTGTTGGAACGAACGCCGGATTTTTTAAGGAAGTGAAAGTTCAGAAGGGGATCGAGGTTGACAAAAAAATCCACGGTCAGCTTTTA